>JBLHKE010000064.1:0-17290 GCA_047619485.1 Verrucomicrobiales bacterium
CTCCTGCATGACAACATTGCAGGGATCCGCCAGATCAAGACCTACACGATGGAGGAGGCCGAGCACGGTCGTTTCAACAAAGCCAGCGAGCGTGTGCGGCAGACTACCTTGCGTATCATGCGCGCTTGGGCTTCGTACAATCCTGCGATGAGTTTTTTCGGTGCGGCAGGATCGGTGATCGTCATCTGGGTAGGTGGTGGTCTGGCACTGCAGGGCGAGGATGTTTTGAGTCCTGGGCAGCTGGTGGCATTTTTAATCCTGCTGGTATTGTTCTACGAACCCATCTCGAAACTGCACCAGCTCAACCAGTTGATCCAGAGTGGTCGTGCGGCGGGTGAACGGGTGTTCGAGATCCTCGATTCAGAGGAGGAGGCGAACATGCAGGACGGCGAGTCGCTTGAGGATGTGAAGGGTCACGTCGTCTACGAGAATGTCAGCTTTTCCTACACGGATCGGATGTCGACCCTGAGCGGGGTGAACCTAGAAGCGAAGCCGGGGCAGACCGTCGCTCTCGTCGGGCCGACCGGGGCGGGGAAATCGACCATCATCAATTTGCTGACGCGCTTCTACGAACATGATGAGGGGCGGGTGATGATCGACGGGCGCTGTGTTTCCGGCCTGAAGAAGGACGGGCTGCGCAAGGCGATCGGCTACGTGACCCAAGAGAGCTTCATGTTCAACGGCACGGTGCGCGAGAACTTGCAGATCGCGGATCGGGGCGCGGATGATGCCGCGCTCTGGCGGGTGCTGGAGATCGCCAACGCGGACGCGTTTATCAAGAGGTTGCCGGATGGTTTGGACACGAACGTCGGCGAGCGGGGGGTGAAGTTGAGCGTCGGGGAGAAACAGCGGGTGAGCATCGCTCGGGCGCTTTTGAAGAACCCGCCGATCTTACTGCTCGATGAGGCGACAGCCAGCGTCGACACCGAGACGGAGCGATTGATCCAGGAGGCGCTCGAACGATTGATGCAAAACCGCACCAGCTTTGTGATCGCCCACCGCTTGAGCACGGTGCGCAATGCTGACCGGATCTATGTCCTCTCCGGAGGCAAGATTGCGGAGGAGGGGACACACGATGAGTTGTTAGAGGTCGGCGGGATCTATGCTGAACTCTGTAAGACTAGTTTCCTCGACGAGGAGGAGGCGTAGCACGGAGTTACACTCCGTGGGATGCAACTCCAACACGGGTTGGTCTCTCTGTTCCGTGTAAGGGGGTGTAACCGACTTGGCAGGTAGTTCGAGAATCGGGGGGGGCGTAGCGGCAGCCCACGGAGTGCAACTCGGTACTACGCTATTGCATCGCGACTACCGCGGCGTTGTAGGCGGCGTGCAGGACGATGCTTGGCCAGAGCTTCTGCGTTCTCGTGTAGAGGAAGGCTGCCGCGGCCCCTAGTAGGAATACCGGCGGGAACGAGAGCGGCGGGTGGATGATGGCGAAGAGCAGGGCGTTTGCTAGAATCGCATACTTCGGAGTCCAGACGCTCTGCATGATTCGCAGCACAAAGCCACGGAACACTATCTCCTCAAGGATCGGAGCCGCGAGAACGGCTAGCAGGACGATCTGCCACTCCTTTGGATCGAGCTTGATCAATGCGCTAGCTTTGGCTGAGTCTTGGAGTGCTTGGAGCGGAGGAAAATTTTCCAGGAGCGCAAGCCAGACCGCCGCGGCGGCGATGCAGACGACTAGGCACGCGGGCAGCAGCAGGTGCCGCTTTGTCTCCGATGCTGCCAAGTTGGGGAGCTTGTGGTTTAGCATTCGCAGGCCGCAGAAGAGTAGCGCTGCCACGCCACCTGCGATGTAGGAGAAAAGAATCGCTGTCGGGATGTCGTCCGGTATGGTCGCGATGAGGACGGTGCCAACGATTGCCTGCGCGGCGAAGAAGACAATGATGGCAAAGATGGCGCTGGCGAGGGTCAGCTGCGGTTCGGCGTGATCGGTCGGTTCGAGTAGATACTGCAATTTGCGCGTCACCCCTTGCCAGATTCCGAAACCGAAAAACCACCACAGCACCAAGGTCGTCAAGATCTGCCAGCCAGTGCCGAACCAGATGACGCTGCCGACCGCGCCGCCGATCAGCATGCAGGCGTAGATCCGGATGACCCCGATCTTTGGCCGTTCGCCGCGCGCGGTGTCGGGGAGTTTGGCGTCGCCCATCATGATGGCGTAGACAACCAAGCTGATCACCCAGACCCCAACGAGAGCGGCGGGAACGCGCCACCAGTCGTCGGCGGGAAATCCTTTCCATAGCCCGAGGCCGGCGATCACCAGACCGGCCATGACCGTGCCGCTGAGACGCCAGGCGCGAGTGCGCCGTTGGAAGTGGTCAGAGATCGAAACTGGCAGGCTGAAGATCATCCACAGGCTGTTGCTCTCCGACAGCAGGACGTGTGGCGCGGTAGTGGTCGCTGCCCATACGCCACAGCCGAAGCCGAGCACCGCCAATTTCTGACCTGAGACTTCTGCCAGCATCTCTGGGTTGATCAGCAATTGGTAGAAAACCATGATCAGTGGCACCACCAGCACGGTGGTGGCTAGGTTGCGATCGCGCAACAGCAGCAACCACTCGAACCTCGCCAGGCTGGATGTCTTCGCCACCTCTGTCGCGCGGGAGCTGCGGGTACCCAAGCGTTCGTTTCCGCTCGTCAACCCGCGACGCATCGCCCTAGCTGCCAGCAGCCAGCCGGTGTAGCCACAGGCGAGCGAACCGATGGAGATCAGCCCGAGGAAGGTCAGCAACCCGGGATAGCCACTCGCCGGCAGCAGGACGATTTTGCCCGGAACGGCGGTCAGCCAGACGGGCGTGTGTTCGAGCAGCCAATCGATCCAGCCGACCGATCGGCCGCCAGCAATCCCGGCAGCGAAGGCGAGGATCATCGTCAGCGTGCCGAGCACGGTGGCGATCGATTGGACGTTCTTTTTCAGCCGGAAACTGGCGCTGGTGCGCATCAACGTCTCGATTGCGAGCTCGAATCCCGCAGTGGCGATGGACAGGGCGAGCGTGACGATGAACGCGTAGAGCACGGAAGTGATCCCGTATCCCATGGCCCAGAAGAGCACGGAGCATAATGGTGGTAACACGATCCATGCGAGTGGCTTTACCAGCGCCGCAGCGGTGAAGCGGCCACTTAGGATTTCGCGACCTGTCAGCGGCAGGCAGTAGAACCATTCCAGTTGGGCATCGAGTGCTCCCAGGTCTTTGCTGCGCGCCGAGAGCGGTGTCAGGATCAGTGCGACGACGAAGCAGCCGATCACGAAAGCGAGCACCCGCCCGAGCCATTCCTTCGCGTTTGGGCTGAGCTTGCGGATATCCACGAAAGTGTAGATTTCGCTGCCGCCAGACTCACGCGCGAACCCTTCCATGCCAACTTCTTCGAGCTGTGCGACGAGTCGGTCGGCGCGTGCTCTGGCGGTCGCTTCGTCCCCCCCCGTTTCGTCCAAGATGGTGTCGGTCAACTGGCGCGAGTTCGTTTCGCGGTGAACGCTGTCTTCGGAGGAGGCCTCCGGCTGGTCAGCTCGATTCGAAAGGTGGAAGTGCTCGAGAAAGCTGACACGGATCGTCTCGCTCTTGGCACCACTCGGCCACAGGTTTTGCGCATGCCGGGCGAGGCCGTGGATTCCTTGATAGGCGCTGTTTCCCGCGATGCCTAAGAACAAGACCATCATCAAGATCTGAAGGGCGGGTAGCCGGTCGTGCTTGTAGGCCGTGGCACTGCGCATGCCTTTTTCTGGAGCCTTGGCCTTGCCGAATTTATTGCGTGCTGACTGCGTGGCCAGCTTCAGGATCGCGAGCGCTTGCGACCAGAAACCCGGGAGTCGGGGATGTGGTTGATCAGGCATCCGCGCTCTCCGTTGTCGGGGGATTTGGCGTATCGAGTTCATCGCCGGTCACGTGGAAGAAAACATCTTCGAGCGTGGCGACGTTGCCGGCCTGCGCTTTGAGTTCGGCGACCGTGCCGCTGGCGACATTTCTTCCCTGGTGCATGATCTCGCAGCGATCACAGAGTTTTTCGGCCTGGTCCAGCAGATGGGTGGAGTATAGAATCGCGCTACCCGCCTCGGCTCGTGCCCGTACGATTTGGAGAAAAGTGCGAGTGGCCACCGGATCGAGCCCGTTGGTCGGCTCGTCCATGATCAACACGTCGGGTTTGTGGACGAGCGCCATCATGAAGGCGAGTTTCTTCTTCATGCCCTTCGAGTAGTTGGCCGCGAACTCGCCGAGGTCGCTGGTCAGCCCGAGTTCGGCACCGACATCATCGATGAATTCCTGCAGCGTTGCCGCGGCAATGCCGCGGACTTTGCTGACGAATTCGAGCAACTCGATGCCGCGGAGATGCGATTGGAAGGTCGGGTCGTCTGGCAGGTAGCCGACACGTGACTGCACTTCGACGCGGTCGTTAAAACTGTCCAAGCCGAAAACTTTGAGGTCGCCAGAGGTCGGTCGCAGCATCCCCATGAGCATCTTGACCGAGGTGGTTTTGCCCGCGCCGTTCGGTCCGAGCAGGCCGACGATTTCGCCCGGGGCGACCTCGAGGTCGAAGGCGTCCACGGCGGTGAAGGTGCCGAACCTTCGGGTGACGGCGGCGAGTTGGATGGATTTCATCGTAGTGGTAGCCAGGTATATCCGCCGAATTCGCGGCGACCGGTGGTCACGACTACTAAACGACTAGGGGCAACGGCCGCTAGTGAATTTCTCGCTAGTATCACCGCAAGTAGATTTTTTTCAGGTGCAGGCGTTGGAGTGGGACTCCCCATGCCATCGGCGTCGAGCTGCTCGCGGCCGTTTCGTACTATGGGCGTGTTCGAAAATAACTTGGACATATCTGCTAGCGCTTAAACCTCCCACCTGCGTTGGAGTTTCCTCCGAGTCGTTCACTACACGAAGCAAACTCTGCCTTGGTGGTAGGCTCAATGCCTGCCCAGCTATTGACCAGCTTATTTCCGAACAAGCCCTATGTCGCTGCGCCGAAACGCCTAAAGACGTCACTCCAACCTCAGGGTGTCCAGACCCAATCTACAGATCCAAGTCGATCATCTCTAGCAATTTAATCGCGTTGGTAGTCGTGGCGAGTCCCTCGCGCATTTGGTAGTCGAAGGTCATCTTCGGTCCGTCTGGGGTGTCTTCGAACCCCTCGCGGAAGTGCACGGCTTTGGCGACTGGTTTGAGTTCCTCGATCTCTGCCAGCGCGAGGTCGTGGGTGGTGACGGCGCCGATGGCGTCCTTCTGCAGCAGGTGCCCGATCAGGCGCTGGACGATGGCCTGGCGTTCGACGCTGTTGGTCCCTCGGAGGATCTCGTCGAACAGGTAAAGGATGGTGCGCCCCTCGGGCGGATTATCGGCGAGTTGCACGGCTGATTTGATACGGTTGAGTTCCGCCATGAAAAACGAGACGCCCTCGGTGAGGGAATCTTCGACCCGCAGGCTGGTGACGATGTGGACTGGCGGGAGTCGCAGGGCGGTCGTGCAGGTGGGGGCACCCGCTTGTGCGAGTGCTAGGTTCAGTCCGAGGCTGCGCAGCAGGGTGCTCTTACCTGACATGTTGGATCCGGTGACGAGCAAAAAATTCCCGGGTGGGCCAATGGTCAGGTCATTGCACACTCGTGACCCCGCATCGATGAGGGGGTGGCCAAGGTCCTTGGAGACGATCGATTTTTCTACGGAAAATTCGGGAAAAATCCAATCTGGCTCGTCGTGGTGCAGGCTGGCTAGCGAGGCGGCGGCCTCGATCTGAGCGAGGGCCTCGAACCATCCGGTCACCTTCTCGCTGTGCTTGGCGTGCCATTTTTCCACACCGCTGGCAACGTGAAAATCCCACATCAGACCGTATTGGAGAAGCGGGTAGACGATGCTGCCACGGGCGGCGTTGCTGGTGGCGTAATCGCAGAGCTCGTCGACGGCTTCGTGCGCCCCTTCGATGGCGTCGTGGTGCTGCCGGAGCCAGTCGGATTCGACCTCTAGTTCCTCGAGTTTGGCGAACACCGCGCTGTAGGCTTGCAGCGCCTTCTCCTCGCGCCGGATGTCAGCGAGAGTGTGGCCAATGTTCTTCGCGAAAATTTTGTTGAGTGCGACCATCACTACCAGTGGCAAGATCCACCACGCCTTTGTGACGCTGCCACTAGCCTGGACGAGGATGAGCACCAGCAGTGCGGCGGGGAGAAGCTTTGCGGCAAGCATTAGACCCGGGTTGTTGGAGATCCACGGAGCCTCTTCCGTGCGCACCGGCATGGTGTTTTTCGATTCGTCACGACCAGCGAGATCCCGCCCGGCGAAGTGGAGTTCCTGGCGCCAGTCGAGCTGCGGCGCGAGTTCGTGAACCGCTGGTTGGCGGGCGGCGGCGACCTCAGGTTCTGCTGGGTTGCTCAACCAGTCGGCGAGCTGTTCGCGACCGCCCGGAGTGATGGCGGTGTTGAGGAAATGGAACAGCGAGGCCTTGCCAAAAATATCCAAGTCCCTGGCCGTGGTGTGGGATTGGAACTCGACGGGGGTGGGCGGCACGGGGAATCGCTCCCAATCGCGAGCCAGTCTGGATGCCGCTTCCTCGTTGATCTGTTTGAGAGCCTTTGCCCGATCAAGCGCTTCCGCGATCTTCCGATGCGATAGCACGAGCCCGACGAATAGTGGGATGAGCACCAGCCCGATCGCATACAGCACGTAGCGGATCGCGTCGGGCAGCGGGACGTTGTAGGCGATGAGGAGGCAAGCGGGGATCCCGAAGAACGTGAAGGTTCGGCGGTTCGACGCTTTGATCGAGCGCGCATCGAGGGCATCGATCTCGGATTGGAAACGCTGGCTGCGTTGTTGGTAGGTGGCTAGCATTCTGTGACGTTGACGGCGAGTCCGCCGCGTGAGGTTTCTTTGTATTTGGAGCGCATGTCTTTTCCGGTTTCGCGCATCGTGCGGATGACCTTGTCGAGTGAGACGAAATGTTGACCGTCGCCACGCATCGCCATGCGCGCCGCGTTGATGGCTTTCACCGCTCCCATCGCATTGCGCTCGATGCAGGGGATCTGCACGAGGCCACCGATGGGGTCGCAGGTGAGGCCTAGATTATGCTCCATGCCGATCTCGGCGGCGTTCTCGACCTGGGCGGGTTCGCCACCCTGGTACTCGGCGAGCGCGCCTGCCGCCATCGAGCACGCGACACCGACTTCGCCTTGGCAACCGACATCGGCGCCGGAGATCGACGCGTTCTTTTTGTAGAGCGACCCGATCGCGGCAGCCGTGAGCAGGAAGCGCGCGATTTTAACATCGGTCGCCCCGCCGATGATCTCGGTGGCGTAGTGCAAAACTGCGGGGATGATACCGGCGGCACCGTTGGTGGGGGCGGTGACGACGCGTCCTCCTGCAGCGTTCTCTTCGTTGACGGCGAGGGCCCAGAGATCGATCCAGTCGAGCGTGATCATCGGGTCGTCGACGTTCACCGCATTGGGGGCTTTCACCGAGAGCTTGCGATAGAGGCCGGGGGCACGGCGTTTCACCTTGAGGCCACCGGGGAGGATGCCTTCGGTGTGGCAACCGCGATCGACGCAGGCGCGCATCGCTGCCCAGATCTCGGCGAGCTTCGTGCGCAGCTCCGATTCAGGGATCAGGGCGCACTCGTTGCGCCGCATCAACTGGCTGATCGAGATGCCGTGTTCGTCGCAGAGTTCGAGCAACTCATCGCCTGAGGAAAACGGGTAGGGGACTTCGCGCGTCGCGACGTCGGTGGGTTCAGCTTCGTCTCCGCAGAGGATGAAGCCGCCGCCGATCGAGTAGTAGGTGGATTCGGCGACCGTCTGACCGTCGGGGCCGGCGGCGGTGAAGCGCATCGCATTGGGATGAGCCGGGAGCGATTTGCGTCGATTGAAGCGGATGTCCTCGGACAGGTCGAAGTGGATCGGCGCGTCGTCCCCGGGGAGCGTGAGTTTCTTTTCGTTGGCGACTCGATCGAGGATGTCTGGGATGCGATCGGGATCGATCTGATCGGGCGACTCACCGTGGAACCCGAGGATGATGGCTTTGTCGGTGTCGTGCCCTTTGCCGGTGGCGCCGAGCGAGCCAAACAATTCGGCACTGATGCGGGTGATCGATTTGTCTGCCAAGCCGAGCGCGAAACGCCGCGCGGCTTTCATTGGACCGACCGTGTGCGAACTGGACGGGCCGATGCCAATGCGGAAAAGTTCGAGTGAGCTGACAAACACGCGCGGAATATACGCGATGCTTAAAGGATTGCGCCGGGTAATTGTTAAAATTATAAGATGATGAATATCCAAACCGCTGAACGGGGCGTCAACCGAAGCGATGTTTACACCGGGACTGCTGAAAAACCCGGTCGCCGTAGGCGATGGCGTGACTTCGATTTGCAATCGAAGCCACGGGCTTCGCAACAGTCTAGCCAGAGTTTGGAAGATCGTTCCTCGGCGTCGCGAAGTCTGGAGATGTGCTTCCAAGTTCTGGCGAAATCAGTTACCTGATTTACCCGACCTGTAGGCAATTTTTGATGGGGGATCTCTGTTTGCAATTCCACTCCATGCCGGGAGGCTGTTAAAGGGTCTCTAACTTTAACCACCCGATATTGATGAAGAAGAAGCTATTAGTTGCGATGATGACGGCCGGCCTGATGGCGGTTTCGAACGCCCAGGATGAATCGGAAAAGGCAGGTGAAGATACGGCGGCGAAGGCTGCCGAAGCGATGGTGAAGGCGAAAGATTTGGGGGCGATCCTGAAAGGTCAGCTGGTCAAAATCGACGGGGACGAGGCCAAGCCGGTGGAGCTTGAGAAGGGGATGGAATACTATCTGGTGTATCACTCGGCCTCGTGGTGAGGTGCTTGTAAAGTCGTGTCTTCGCAGTTGGCGAAGATCCAAGAGAAAAATCTCAAGTTGGACGAAGCAGATCGCAAGTTCAGCATGCTGCTGGTCGGACATGACGATTCTGAAGAGGGCGTCGTCCAGTATCTGAAAGACTCGAAGCTGGGCTGTGCAGCCGTGAAGACACCGATCGGAAAACTGAAATACGGGGAGCCGTTGACGACACTTTTAACCACCGGTTATGCCAGAAGCATTCCTGCGGTTCTACTTTTGGACAAAGATGGAAAACTTGTCAGTCGTGATCAGCGTGAGATCGTTCTGAAACTGAACAAGCTCGCACGCGGGAAGAGCCAGCGAGTAAAAGATCGCGAGGCGCGTGCGGCAGCGAAGGCGGCTGCCGCTGAAAAGCCTGGCGAGTAAATCCCGCGCCCTGATCGAGCGCCATTCGAACCGATCCAACGCTAGCCGCGCTTGCGATCCTTGCGCTTCTCGCGTTCACGGATGGCGAAGTTGACTGGGAGCCCGACGTAGGGGCACGCGGCGCGGATCTTTCCCTCTAGGTAGCGAGCGTAGCTGTTCTCGAGCAAAGCCCCTCGGTTGACGAAGAGGATGAACTCTGCCACCGGGATAGGCAGGTCTTCGTCCTCGCGGATTTTTGCCATGGTCGCGTAGAGAAGCTTGAGGCGTTTGCCCTTGCGCGCTGGTGGCGGGTTCCGTTGCAGGGCTTGCTGGAGAAGGGTGTTGAGGCGCCCGGTCGTCAGGCCTTGGGCGGAGGCTTTGCGAACCTCGTCGATGGTCATGAAGATGCGTTTCACGAACTGACCCTTGAGCGCAGAAGCCGCGAGCATCGGGGCGTAGTCGAGGATTTGCAGATCCTCGAGCATCTCCTCGCGCAACATCTCCAGACGATCCGTCTTCGCTGCCCCAGGGTGGAAGAGATCGTATTTGTTGAGCACCACCACGCACGGTTTCTTCTCCTTGCGGATGAGGCGTGCGATCTTGCGATCCTGGCTGGTGACGCCGACCGAACAGTCGATCACTAGCGCGCACAGGTCGGCGCGGCGGATACTGCGCTCGCTGCGCATCGCGCTGAAGACTTCGACGCTGGTGTCGCGTTTGTTGCGCTGGCGAATACCGGCGGTGTCGATGAATAGGTAGTCGAGGCCGCCGTTGGAGAAGGGCACATCAACCGCGTCGCGGGTGGTGCCGGCGACATCGCTGACGATGGTGCGCTCGTCACCAAGCAAGGCGTTGATGAGGGAAGACTTGCCGACGTTCGGGCGACCGAGCATGGCGAGCTGGATCGGGCGGCGCGGTTTTTCCGGGCGTTGCTCGCTGGGCTCAGGGAGGTGCCTCTCGGCGGCGCGGACGATGTCATTGATGCCGCGCCCGTGGACGGCACTGACGCCGATGGTGTCGGCGAAGCCTAGTTGGGTGAACTCGTCGGCGAGGTTCTCGTGGACTTCGGTGTCGATCTTGTTCGCGACGACCACGATGGGGACGCGGGTCTTGCGCAACTGCTTGGCGAGGTCGATGTCGTCGCCTGTCAGTCCTTCGACCGCATCGACCACAAACAGGATGAGGTCGGCAGCTGCCATCGCGATATCCGCCTCGATGCGGATGGCCGCGCTGAAGTCGTCGTCGGTGGTGGTGCCGATGCCGCCAGTGTCGATGATGGAGAATGGAGCCTCGCCGAGTGTGCACTCGGACTGGATGCGGTCGCGGGTGACGCCGGGCTCGTCGTGGACGATAGCGATGCGTCTGCCAGCGAGCCGGTTGAAAAGCGCGGACTTGCCGACATTGGGGCGCCCGACGATGGCGACGGTACGTTCCTTATGATTGTTTGGTGTGGTGTCGGTATCCGAGCTCATTAGATTGGCGGAATCCCTCCAGGAAGTGGAGGAAAGAGGAACTAATAAGGAAGATGCAGCTGAACGCCACCGGAAAGATGACCGGCGGGAGGAACGGGATGTCGAACATGATCCAGCCAATGCAGACGAACATCATGGTGGTGTAGATTTTTCCAGGCCAGCAGGGGGAAAGATCCGCTTTGCCGAGAACGACGAGCATGGTTGACCAGCAGAGCAGCATGGCGAGGTCGCGGACAATATTAAGCCACATGAACCAAAGTGGGAACTGCTGGCCCCAATCGATCACGCTGAGGGTGACAAGGGCGCCGGTAATGAGGAATTTATCGGCGATCGGATCGAGCGCAGCCCCCAGCCGGCTGATCTTGCCGGTTTTGCGGGCGAGGTAGCCGTCGAAGAAGTCACTCACCGCAGCCAAGCCGAAAAGAATCACCGCAGACCAGCGGAAAATCGGCTCGGGGGAGCCCGCGGCGAGGCTGTCGCTGTAACGGACGGCGAGGTAGATGAAAACCGGGATCGAGAGGAGTCGCCCGATGGTGATGAGATTCGCTAGGGTCACTGGTAAGAGTGCACCCTGTGCGGGGATTCGAGGGAGCGCGACTGGATTTTTTGAGCCTCCGGTGGACGGCGAGTCAGTTTCCCGGTGTCTGCGTCCGAGGCGCGCGATCGCCTTGCTCGGTGGCCAGCGGGCGTTCAATACGAGGCTTTCAACGTTGGTGGCCAACGCGATACGTAACAAGGGATCTGATATCAATCTCGCTCGGCGCGAGTTTGCACAGGTCTGAGCTGAAGGCGGGAGGCTGACGGAGAACCGACTCGCCGCAGGCGATGGCGTAACTTCGATTTCAAAATCGAAGCGCAGTGCCTAAGCACGAAGCCCGAGCACGTTGGGCGTCGATTTTCGCTAGGACGCACCTGATCGATCCGGATTGAGCTTCGATGAGGTTAGGCTTGGAGGTTGCAAATAGCTCTCATTTGCACGAACTCTGGCTCGTTATCTCTGATCTCGAAAAAAATCTCCGCAAGTTGTCGATCACGCCTAGCAAAGCGCTTGGGCAGAACTTTTTGACGGACTCGAATATCTCTGCGTGGATCGTGGATCAGCTACGGCCTTCGGTGAAGGACACGGTGATCGAGGTCGGACCCGGCTTGGGGGCACTAACTGAGCATCTGGTTGGTAGGGTGAAGAAGCTCTACCTGGTGGAGGTCGATGGGCGGTTGGCGGACTATTTGCGGAAAAAGTATGTGGATCGGGACGATGTCGAGGTGATCAAGGCGGACGCGGTGCAGTTGGATCTGCGGCGGTTTTTTGTTGATGGTCCGGTGAAGTTAATCGGGAATCTTCCCTATTCGTGCGGCGGTGAGATCATTCGAAATTTTTTGTCGCACCTGCACCCGACACCGATCTGTGAGGCGGTGTTGATGTTGCAGAAGGAGGTCGGGAATCGGATTTCGACCGGGCCTGGTTCAAAAGCTTACGGGAAGAATTCGGTGCGGGTGCAGGCGGGGTGGAAACCGCGGGTGGTGCGCGAGTTGTCGCCGGAGTACTTTCATCCAGCGCCAACAATCGATTCGGCGATTGTGCATTTTGAGAAGCGTGGATCCGGTGAGTTGCCGCCGTTTGATGCGCGCGTGTTCGACCGTGTTGTCAGGCAGGGGTTTTCGCAGCGGCGCAAACAGATGAAGAAATTGCTGGAGGTCGGGGAGCTGAGTTGGGGAGCGGTGTGTGACGCGCTTGGTTGGGATTTATCCGTAAGGGCGGAGCAGGTTTCGGTCGCCGATTGGGTGGCGCTGGCGCGGATGCTGGATCCGCATCCGCTGAAGGACAACCCGCAGCGGGGGGATGAGTTGTTTGATGTGGTGGATGAGAACAATGTGGTGGTGCGCCAAGAGAAGCGGGCGGTGGTGCATGCAGATGGATTGCGGCATCGGGCGATGCACCTGTTTGCTTTCAACAAGCGTGGAGATCTGTTTTTGCAGAAACGTTCGGTGTTGAAGGATTCTTGTCCGGGGCTGTGGGATTCGAGTGCGGCCGGGCACTTGGACGTTGGGGAGAGCTATGTTGATTGTGCCGTGCGGGAGTTGGACGAGGAACTCGGGGTGACGGCTGAGTTGGAGAAGGTGGCCGAGGTTTCAGCGATGGAGAAGACCGGGTGGGAATTTGTCGAGTTGTTCAAGTGCGAACATGGCGGGCCGTTCACATTTCCCTGTAGCGAGGTTGAGGGTGGGTTGTTTTTTTCCCAGGAGTTGATTTCGCAATGGGTCGAGGCGCGGCCGGAGGATTTTGCACCTGGGTTTTTAGAGTGTTGGGGGCGGATTTTTTAACCGCTAATAGCGCTAATCTTGAACGATGAAAAAAGCTTCTGACATAGTCCTGAGACGTCTGCTCCCAGATGAATGGGATGAAGTGGCGACAATGATCTTCGATTCCACCAACGCTTGGTATCAGAAGAATTTTTCGAAGAACGTTTTCGGTGGGGAGCCTTCGGCGGCGCGGGTGTTTCCTGAGGTATACGAGGCGCTGGATCCGGGGTGTTGCATCGTTGCCGAGTGCGGTGGTCGGATCGCTGGCTCGTGTTTTGTGCATCCTAGGGAGACGCATGTGTCCCTAGGCATCATGAACGTGCATCCCGAATTCTACGGGCAGGGGATCGCCGGGAAGATCTTGCGCGAGATCATCTCGATGGCTGAGGCCGAGGATAAGCCGGTAAGGCTGGTGTCTTCGGCGATGAATCTGGATTCGTTTTCGCTCTACACGAAACATGGCTTCGTGCCGCGGGCGGCGTTTCAAGACATGTATCTGCCGATCCCCGAGACGGGGATGGACGGGGAGATGCCGGCGGGGCTTGGTCGTGTGCGCGAGGCGACCTTGCACGATGTCGGGGCGATGGCTGATCTTGAGATGGAGCTGGCTTACATTCGCAGGGAGAAGGATTACCAGCACTTCTTGGAGAACGAGGCCGGGATCTGGCACGTGTCGGTGATCGAGGGCGAAGCTGGCGGGATTGATGGTTTCCTGTGTTCGGTGAACCATCCCGGTAGCAACCTGCTCGGGCCAGGTGTGATGCGGACGGAGGACGACGCCGCGGCGCTGCTGTTCGCGGAACTGGATGCTCATCGCGGACGTACGCCGGTGTTCTTGCTGCCGGTGGATGCGGCGGAATTGGTGAAGACCGCTTACTCGTGGGGAGCGCGAAATTGTGAAACGCACTTTTGCCAAGTGTTAGGGAAATTTGACGGTTTCGATGGAATCGTGATGCCAACCTTCATGCCTGAGACCGGATAGAGCGATGGCGAAGATCAAAGTTGAGACAATCGCGCACAATTCGGATGCGTATTGGGAGGCGCTGCTACTGCGCGACCGGTTGCTGCGTGCGCCCTTGGGGCTCGACTACTCTGAGGAGGACACCGCGGCGGAGGCGAGTGACGTGCACATCGTCGCGGTTGAGAGAGGCGAGGTGGTGGGAACGCTCTTGTTACGTGCGGTCGATCCAGGGATCGTGCAGATGCGACAGGTGGCGGTCTCTGCAAAGAAGCAGGGACGCGGGATCGGAAAAGACCTGGTGAAATTTGCTGAGTCGCTGGTGTGGGCGGAGTGCGGGGATGAGATTAGGTTGCATTCGCGGGAGGTGGTAGCGGGTTTCTACGAGGCACTCGGATACGAGCGCGTGGGGGAGATTTTCACCGAGGTTGGAATTCCGCATGTGAAGATGCGGAAGCGGTTGGCGTGACGCAAGGAGCGTGGTGCGCCTCGCCCCTGCATTGCCTTGCACGGGACTGGACGCCCATGCTCCTTGGGAAGAGCGTTTCTCGGAAAAAATGTGGGAAGGTTTCTAGACGGGAGCGTGGCCGATGCTCGAACCTCCGTCGACGTAGATGGTCTGTCCGGTGATGAAGGTGCTGTCCTCGCCGAGCAGGAAGCAGTTCGCGGCGGCGATCTCCTCTGGGGTGCCGGTGCGGTTCATCGGTATGCTTTCGATGTAGCGCTGGCGGCTCTCGCTGCCGGGCGGGTTGTTGGTGTTGAACAACTCGGTTGCAACCGGGCCTGGGGCGACGGCGTTGACGGTGATGCCGTCTTTTGCCAACTCGAGCGCCCAGCTGCGGGTGAAGCTGATCAGGCCGCTCTTGGCGGCGGCGTAGCTGGTGCGGAAGGGGACGCCGACGGTGACCAGCGAGCTGGTGTTGACGATGCGCCCCCAACGTTTGGCGCGCATGTTGGGGAGGGCCGCTTGGGTCACCTGGATCGCGACGCGCAGGTTGACGTCGATGACGGCGTCGAAGTCTTCGAGGGTGATGTCTTCGAGCCGGGCCGGGTTGACGAGACCGACGTTGTTGAGGATGCCGTCGATCTCATACTGCTCGGCAAGCTTTTCGATGACTTCGTGGCTCTGCTGACGGTCGGCTAGATCGACGCTGACGAAGTTGCCCGGGAAGCCGTCGGCAGGTTGCGTGCGGGCGAGGCCGATCACGTCGTGGCCGGCTGCAGCGAGCTGTTTGGCGGTGGCGAGGCCGATGCCCTTGCTGGCGCCGGTAATCAGGTAGGTGCGTTTGGGCATGGCGGTAGGAGCTTGGGCTGCTCTGCGGCAGCGGCCTGCGTCGTGCTGAGAAACTTTTACTTTTACTTCAACTGCCTATGCATTGGCTGAGCACGGCGGGAGTTAACGTTTAAGTTGGTCGGGCTTTGCCCCTATTTCTTGATTCCGAACTTGTAGATGCAGGTATGAGTGTATTTATCACCCGGCTTGAGGATGCAACTCGGGAAGTTTTTCTGGTTCGGCGAATCAGGGTGGTGCTGTGTCTCAAGGCAGAAGGCGTAGCGGTGTTTGTAGACTTTTCCGCCTTTGCCAATGTTGCTGCCGTCGAGGAAGTTGCCGGTGTAGAACTGGATACCTGGCTCGGTGGTGTGCACTTCGAGGATGCGTCCGGTCGTTGGCTCGAAGACGTGGGCGGCGAGCGTCAGGACACCTGGCTTGGGCTGGTTGATGACCCAGTTGTGGTCGTAGCCTTTGCCGAACTTAATCTGCTCGTGATCTGCCTCGATGCGCTCGCCGATTTTGTGCGAGGTGGTGAAATCGAAAGGTGTGCCTTTGACTGGTGCCAGCTCACCGGTCGGAATTGCGGTGGCGTCAGTCGGCGTGTAGCGATCCGCATTGATCGCGATCTCGTGTTCCAGATGGGTGCCGCTGCCGTGGCCGGCTAGGTTGAAGTAGCTGTGGTTGGTGAGGTTGATCGGCGTCGACTTGTCGGTGGTCGCCTCGTAGTCGATGTGCAGGGAGTTCTCTTTATTCGGCAGGCGGTAGGTGACCTTGCAGTCGAGCTTGCCGGGGTAACCCTCTTCGCCATCCGGGCTGGAGTAGTTGAGCACCAATTGGAGGGAACCGTCGTCTTTGACGGTGGTGGCGGTCCACACCTTCTTGTCGAATCCGACCACGCCACCGTGCAGGTGGTTGGGCTCGTTGTTGGTGGCGAGGGTGTATTCTTCCCCGTCGAGGCTGAATTTGCCTTTGGCGATGCGATTGGCGTAGCGCCCGGTGATGCAGCCGAAGTAAGGGCTGCCGGCGATGTAGTCCTCGACCTTCTCGTAGCCGCAGACGACGTCGCCGGGTTTGCCGTTTTTGTCCGGCACCACGATGGAGGTGACGATGCCGCCGTAGTTGGTAATCGAGACGCTCATCCCGGTCTCGTTCGTAAGGGTGTAGAGCTTGACCTCCGTGCCGTCGGTCGTTTTACCGAATGGTTGTTCTGTGAGCTTCATTTCGTGGTGGTCTGCGGATGCCTGGAGGCAGGTGACTGTCAGGGTGAGTGCGAAGATGAGGGCGGTTTTCATGATGTCCTAAGAATACCTGATGGTCGATCTGGCGACAAGTCCGAACGGTGTGAAATTTTCTCTGGCGTGCCGCGGGACTTGGTCGCAGAGTTTGGCTCCTGCCTCTCAGCAGCGCTCATGCAATGAGACCCCAACGCATCTCCAAACAGTTCTTCTTTCTCTGCGTTTTTTTGATTGGCGTCCTGTGTTCATGCGGGAATAGCCAAGACGCGCAGAAGGGGGCGGAGGAGCAGGCACCTGCCGCCGAGCAGAAGGCGCTAGGGAAAGCTCTCGAGCGCATCAGCGTATCGGAGATGGGCAAACTGAGATCGCGCGTCGGCAAGGAGGTGATCGTTTCAGGGAAGATCTCGGGGACATCGACGTCCGGTAGCGGGCATCATTTTTTGAATTTCTCCAACGGGTTCAAGGTGGTCTGTCTGAAAGACAATGTCGGGAGGTTTGGCAAGGGTGGGCCGGCTGAGATTTTCCGGGGCAAACTGATCGAGGTGCAGGGAACCCTCGCCAGCCATCAGGGTAAACCGCAGATCGCTGTCGAGTCGCCAGCGCAGATCAAATCGATCGAACTGGACAAGCGCGGTGGTTCGGCCGCGGTGCCGGGGCAGAAGTTCGAGTTGATCGAGGTAGGGCAGAATACTTGGGTGAGCCCGGCGGGGTTGCGCTATGTCGGGCGGGATGCGGAGGGCAAGACCCGCAAGGCACACGTGTTGCGACACGCGAGAAATCAGCCTGACCGCGCGGGGTCCCATGGGGTCTTCGACGCGGATGGCGATGAGGTGTTTCGGGTGATTGACGAAGCCTGGGCGAAGAT
>JBLHKE010000065.1:0-17281 GCA_047619485.1 Verrucomicrobiales bacterium
TCTTGTTCATCTTGCGCGCCCGTTTGGCGATCCCGACCGCCTGGTCGGCGACTCGCTCGAGGTTGCTCGACACCTTCATCGCTGAAATCACCTTACGGAGGTCGTGGGCGACGGGGTTGTAGAGGGCAATGATCTGCATGCCCTGCTTGTCGATGTCCTTCTCGAACTGGTCGATCTCCTCGTCGTCTGCCACCACCTGGTTGCACAGGTCGGTGTCGCGGCGGACGAGGCCACGGACGGCGAGTTCGAAACTGCTCTCTACTTTGCTGCTCATCTCGGCGAGATCATCGCTGAGTTTTACGAGAGCTCTTTCGAAATTTCCTAGGATGTGATTGCTTTCTGCCATGGTGATTGGTTCTGGTTTGCCTAGCCGTAACGGCCTTCAATGTACATTGCTGTCTGTTCCTCTTTCGGGTTTAAGAACAGGTCTGCGGTGGACGAGTGCTCGACGATTTTCCCAAGATACATGTAGATACACTCGTCGCTAGCGCGTTTCGCCTGACCCATGTTGTGGGTGACCATGACGATGGTGAAGCGCTCGCGCATCTCGTTGATGAGTGCCTCGACCCGCTCGATGCCGTCGGCGTCGAGAGCTGAGCATGGCTCGTCCATCAGGATAATCCTTGGCTTCAATGGCAGGAGGCGCGCAATGCAGAGTTTCTGTTGCTGCTCGAGCGTCAGGTTGGTGGCGCGATCTTTAAGCTTGTTCTTGGTAGCGTCCCACAACTGGACTTCGCGGAGCGCGGACTCGACGATGTCGTCGAGGTTCGAGGTGCGTTTCAGCTCGCGGCTGGGTGTGTGGGCCTTGAGGCCGAAGATGATGTTGTCGTAGATCGAGATCGGCAGCGGGTTCGGCCGCTGGAAGACCATGCCGACGGATTTGCGGAGCTCTGGCAGGCTGACGTCATCGTCGTAGATGTTCTTGCCGAGGATCGAGATCTCGCCGTTGGTGGTGACGTTGCCGTAGCGCTCGTTGATCCGATTGAAAGAGCGGAGCAGGGTGGTCTTGCCGCAGCCGGATGGGCCGATCAGCGATGTGATGATGCCTGGCTTGATATCCACACTGACACCGAAGAGCGCCTGGAAATCACCGTAGAATAGGTCGAGGTCACGGGTGCGGATGCTGACGTCGCCGGAGGTGGCGAAGGCGGTGGCGTTGACGGCGTTGGCGTCGGAGATATGTCGGTTGGTCTGCATCTTGGTAGCTAGCCCATTTCCCCTGAGAGGTACTTGGCGGTAAGTTCGTGTTTCGGGTTGGCGAACATCTCGGCGGTCGGGCCGATCTCGACGATGTCTGAATCGTTGAGGAACATCATGTCGCTGGAAATGCGCTGCGCCTGCTGGATGAGGTTGGTGACGAGGATGATGGTCATCTTCTCTTTCAGCTGCACCAGCACGTCCTCGATCTTCATGGTAGTGACGGGATCGATGGCGATCGAGAACTCGTCCAGGCAGAGGATCTCGGGCTCGAGCGAGAGGGCGCGCGCCAGGGTGAGGCGCTGCTGTTGACCGCCGGAGAGCTTGGTCCCGAGCGATTTGAGCCGATCTTTCACCTCGTCCCAAAGGACTGACTGCTTGAGGCAGCGTTCGACCAGTTCGTCGAGGGTGTCCTTGTCGTGGATGCCGGCGCGGCGCGGTCCGTAGGCGACGTTCTCGTAGATTGAGAGCGGCAGCCCGACCGGCAGGGGGAAAACCATGCCGATGCGGCGGCGCAGGGAGTAGACATTTTTGATCTCGCTAACGTCTTCGCCATTGACGCGCACAGCACCCTGGACCTTGGCACTGGGTATGAAGTCGATGGTGCGGTTGATGCACTTGAGCATCGTCGTCTTGCCGGAGTTCGCCGGACCGACGACGCCGAAGATGCTATTCTTCTTCACCTGGAAGTCGAGGCCGTCGAGCGCGATCTCATTTCCGTATCGGACGGAGACATTACGGAACTCAATGTGTGGTTTTTCAGTCATCTAGAGTAGGGGGCTGGGTGCTACCACTTTTTGCGTGAGCGGAGCCAGACGCGCAGGGCGATTGAGAAACTGTTTACGACGAGGATGAGGGCGATGAGCACGGCAGCCGTGCCATATTTCATCTCCTCAGGCATCCCAGAGATTTTCTCCGCAACGATGTGGAGGTGGTAGGAGAGCGCCATGAAAGGCTCGTTGAGATCGTAGGGGACGAGCTTGCGATCAAGCGTGCTGGTGTTGATTGCCACCGCGGCGGTAGCACCCGTGAAAAGGATGGGTGCGGTTTCACCAGCAGCCCGAGAGACCTCGAGGATCACCCCGGTGAGAATCCCTGAGATGGAATTTGGCAGAACGATGGTGCGGATGGTCTGCCACTTGGTGGCTCCCATGTTCCAGCATGCTTCTCGGAATGACATCGGCACGGCCGCAAGTGCCTCGCGGGTGGCGGTGACGATGACCGGGATGGTCATCACGGCGATGGTGCAAGCGGCGGCCATCAGGCTTTTGCCGAGCCCGAGGGTGAGGACGAACGCGCCGACCCCGAAAAGGGCGTGGACGATGGAGGGGACGCCAGCGAGGCTGGTGACCGCCATCCCGATCATCCGCGTCAGCCAGTTGTCGGGGGCGTATTCGTTGAGGTAGATTCCAGAGAGGATACCGATCGGTGCGACGATGACGAGCGAGACCATGACGAGGTAAAACGTCCCCATCAGCGGCAGCCAGATGCCGCCGGTCTTGCCGAGGGGGCCTGGGTTCTCCCAGATGTAGGAGAACGAGAGGACGGGGGCCGCCTTGACGAAAAGGAAGATGATGATCGTGAGGACTGGGATGATCAAAGCCAAGGTGGCGGCGAGCATCAGTGCGCGGACGATTTTCTCCTTGCGCAACTTCTTGCTCTCGAAAGAGCTAGCGGTGAATGGGTGGTCAGTAGCTTCCATCTATCTATGAGTGCTGGTTTTTGACGCCCTTGATGATCAGGTCGGAAACGACGTTGATGAAGACGCTGATGAGGAGGAGTACGACGCCGATAAAAAACAGCATCATGTAGTGATGGTCGCCGTGGGCGGTGTCGGGCATCTCCGAGGCGATGGTCGCAGTGAGCGGTTTCACGCTATCGAAGAGGAATGATAAGTTTAGGAATTCCTTGATGGTGGGGATGTTCTCGGTTCCACCAGAGGCCATCCAAACGGCCATGGTCTCGCCGACAGCACGGCCGACGCCGAGCATTGAGGCGGCAAGCAAACCGTTCTTGGCGGCGGGGAACAACACCTTGTAGACGACTTCCCAGCGACTCGCCCCGAGCGCCAGTGCGGCTTCGCGGTAGGAATCTGGGACGGCACGCAGGGAGTCCTCGCTGATCGATACGATCAGCGGGATCGCCATCATCGCGACCATCAGCGAAGCGTTTAGCAGGTTGACGCCGACCTCTACGTTGAAGATTTTTTGAATGAGTGGTCCCATGATGACGAGGCCGATGAAGCCCCAGATGATCGAAGGGATCGCTGCGAGTAACTCGATCAGGATCTTGAGTGTCTCCTTGACCTTGCCGGTGGCGAATTCTGAGATGTAGACGGCTGCTGCAAATCCCAGCGGCATGGCGATCAGCATGCTGACGACGGTGATCGCGAGGGTGCCGTAGAGAATTCCGGCGGCGCCGTAGGTGGGCTCGTTGCCCTCAGCGGGGTTTGGTATCCAGCGGTTTTCAAAGAAGAAACTCTTGAGGTCGATCGATCCGAGGATCGGCCAAGCTTCTTTGAAGATGAAGAAGAAGATCGCAGCGACGAAGAGGATAGAACTCCACCCGCTGACATAAATGATGCCTCGGATCAGGGGCTCGACCCTGTCGAGTAGACGGGAGCCGAGCGCCCTGATGGATAATTTGCCTGAGGCCATCGCGATCTTGGTAGGGGGTTAGTTTAGCGGTGGATGAGCTTACTTGTATGGGACGAATCCCTGCTCGGCGACGACCTTTTGACCTGCGTCGCTCTTGACCCAATCGAGGTATTCCTTCGCCTTGCCAGTCGGTTCGCCGACGGTGTAGATGTAGAGCGGGCGGGCGATCGGGTACTTCTTCGCTTTGACGTTTTCGATCGATGGTTCGATCGCCTCGCCACCGTCCTCGGCGCTAACCGCGAGCCAGCCGACGTGTTCTGTCTTGTAGCTCATGCCGCTGTAGCCGATAGCTGAACGGGTGGTGACACAGCTCTCGACGACTGCGCTCGATCCAGGCGAGGCAGAAGTGCCCGGCTTGTATTCGGTGCCCTTGCCGAGAACCGCCTTCTGGAAGTAACCGTAGGTGCCCGAGCTATTGGAGCGGCCGAAACGCGTGATCTCAAGATCGGGACCACCGACCTGATTCCAGTTGTTGATCGAACCACCCTCGGCCCAGATCTCCTTTAACTGCGGGAGTGAAAGCGACTTGACCGGGTTGTCCTCGTTGATGAAGACTGCGATGCCGTCGTAGCCGACGACGTGCTCAACAGCGTCCTTGCCGTGGGCGGCTTTGATCTTCTCAGCTTCGCTGTCCTTGATGGCGCGGCTGGAGTGCGCGATCTGTGCTGTATCGTCGATCAGGGCTTTGAAGCCGGTGCTCGATCCTTCACCAGCGACGGAGACCGCGACGGTTTCATCGACTGACTTGTAGGCGTCTGCCCAGGAGAGGCCGACTTGGAGCATGGTGTCAGAGCCTGCGACGGTGATCGTCTCGCTGGCGTCGCCGCCGCGACCGCAGGAACTCAGGCTGACTGCTGTGAGAGCGGCAGCGGAAAAGAGTAGAGGGAATTTCATTTTCATGTGGATGGGTTCTGTTTTTTGGTTGTTACGATTCGGTTCGCAATTGGTTACGAGACCTGACGCTCGTATCAGTAAGCAGTTGGAAACTTTTCGCTAAGAGGATCGCGTGACGGTCCTGTCACATTTCCTGCGACGCGTGATTGCTAAGCCTCCTGAAACAAATCATCCAAATGAACTGTGTGACAAAGCCGTCACACAAGTGGTGTTACCCGAGGATTCTCGAGATCGCGCCAAGCGTGAATTGTGACAGCGTGTATGCCGCGACCGAGGCGAGCGCCACGAGGATCGCCAATTCGGTGACCTGCAACCAGAAGATCGTCATCCGGTCACACCCGATCTGGAACATTGTCTGCCGCTCGCGCCGGCGGATCCTGAGTGACAACAAGATCACCAGGGCGAGGAAGAGCAGGGTGGCGAGGGCGACGAGCAAGAAGCTGCCGTCGAAAAATCGCTTCACCTGGAAAACGATCCCCAGCAACTCTTCGATGATCTGAGTCGGGACGAGCAGCTGTGTTTTATCCGCGACACTGTAGCGCGCCTTGAGCAGCGTCTGATCCTTGTCTGAGTTTGGGATCGCAATCATCGCGGTCACCGGGAGTTCGCTTCGTTCCGAGTGGAAGTGGAACGAGTCGATGTTGTCCGGGGTGATCTCGTTGTAGGTGAACACCGCTGGATTGGCGGTGATGCTCGTTTCGTCGCGCTCAGAGACGAATCCTGAAGCTTCTGGATCGTCGAGGTCGGTGTGCCCGTGCCCGATGCCGGCAATGATCCAGGCCGTCTTGATATCGACGAACACGGCGTCGTCGTCCGGTGTTCCACTCGGTCGGAGGACGCCGACGATCGGCATCTTGAGAGGATAGGAACCGCCGATGTAAATCAGTGATGCTTCGTCAGACAGCAAGTGATCGCCCGTGGTCAAGCCGAGGTCGATGGCGGCTTTTGCTCCTAGGACCGCGTCACCGAGTTGCAGGGGGAGGGTGCCGTTCTCAGGGCTTAGATTGCGGAAGAAAAAGTAGTCGGTGGTGGTGCCGATGATCGGTTTTTGCTGGGCTGAGAAGCCGAGGAATAGCGGGATGGCTTGTGCTCGGCCAGTATCTCTTAGCTGGTCTAAGTCATTGGCGGTGACAGGGGCTGGAGCCTTCCCGTTGAAATAGAGGCTCGCCAGAACGAGGTCAAAACGATCGCCCTTTGCCCCGATGATTAGTGGCGTCTCTCGGGCACGTTCCCCGAGTTCGGCTTCGTAGTAGCTGATCAGTTGGTGCAGCGCGAGGGGCAGGAAAATCGTGATGGTCAGGCACACGAATAGGATCAGCGATTTGGCCCTGTTGAAAGTCAGGTAGCGCCAGGTGAGTCTCAGGATGCCGCTCATGCTTGCGCCTCCTTGTCGATGTCGATGCAGCGGTCGAACTTGTCCAAGATCGAGTGGTCGTGCGTCACCATGATCAAGGTTGCCCCGAGTTGTTCACTCATCTCGCAAATCAGATCTGTGACCGAGGCTGAATTTTTTGGATCGAGGTTGCCGGTAGGTTCGTCAGCGATGATCAACGATGGGTTGGCGGACAGGGCGCGACAGATGGCAACGCGTTGCTTTTCTCCTCCGGATAGTTGCTCCGGGTGGCGGGCAAGTTTGTCGGCGATCCCGAGCTTCCCGGCTACCGCTCGTGCGCGCTCGCGTGCCTCTTGGTTCAATGTTAGGGAGCTGTTTATAAAATAGGGCAACAGAATATTCTCCTCAACGCTGAGGTAGTCTAAGAGGGCGAACTCCTGAAAGATCAAGCCGATCTTGGAGATGCGGAAGTTGCGCCGCGCCCGATCGCTGAGCGTCTCTAAGGGCTGTCCGTCTACCTCGACGTTTCCGCTGGTAGGCTGGTGGATCCCCGCGATCAGGTGGGCTAGGGTAGTCTTCCCGCACCCGCTGCTGCCGATGAAGGCGACGCGCTCGTCTGCGGCAATGTCGAGCGCCCCGACGCGCAATTCGAAAGCGGAATCGGGGTAGCGAAATTGGAGATCGCGTATCTTGATCAGAGACTGATCATCGGGTGCCTAGCCGGGAGATTCAAGTCGAGCTTAGGGTCTGTTACGAAATAACCTGCACAAGTCCACTTGTCTTTTGGGCCATCACCGGTGTTGGATTTCATCGCGAATAAGGCACATCCAACGCTTCTCCAACGACGACAGCGTTTTATTTTCCAGATGAATGACCAGCAATTTAAGGTTTACGGACCACTAGTAGTCCTCGCTAGGCAGCATCGTCTTTGGATCGAGGCGTTCTTGCTCTGAGACCGCCACGCCGGTGATCTTCCACCCATCGACCTTGAGCGAAAGTCGGTATTCAGCGCGGTACTCGTTCACCCGCCGGTGGATGTGCTCGAAGTGGCTCACGACGCCATGAACTCGCCAGTGACAGCTGATATCGAAACGCTGAGCCGTCCCGTCCGGGGCTGGCTCGATCGCTTTGGCCGTGGCTTCGAGAATTTCAACATCGTGCACCTTGCAGACGGCAGAGCTTTTCTCGACCACCAGCAGGCTCTGGTAGACCTCGGTGTAGATGTCGTCCAAGAGCTTGCCATCGACGCTCTGCGCGAGCACATCGTAAACCTGGTCTTCGGAGTCGAAGTCGAAGGCACTGTAAAGGTTCGCCTGCAGTTTCTTAAAGATCTCGAGTGCACGCTCATTGGTAACTCCCGCTACCGGAGCCGATTCCGAATTGAAGTTCAGATTGAAAAACGCGACCAGCCCAGCTGCGACCAGACCCACCAGCCGCACTGGCATGGCGAGCTTGGCGATCGTCGTGCCAATGAAGAAACACAAACCCAGAGCAGCGGCGATAATCGAAATCGCTGGCACGAGCGCCGCAGGTGGGAGCATCGCAACACCAACCCCGGCGAGTTCTTCTTCCGTGATCACGTTGATCGGTTCTACTTTCGCCGGCTTGCGGTGCCAGTAGAACTCAGGCTCTTGCGGGGAGAAGAAAACAAAATCCTCTTTGTTGTCGACGAACATCATGTTGTCGAACTCCTGGGGATCCTGATCTTCATCCACTAGGACTCCCCAACCGCCTTCGGGGATCGGCGGGTAGATACTCCAGCGCAGTTTCATTTTTTGCGGTGGGGCTTCCGCCTGGTAGTGGAGCAAGACGCGCGCCTCGACAAAGTCGATGATCTCGCCGAGGTGCCTGGCTTGCTCCATCGGTTGGAGGCGGAGCTTCTGCATCACCGGCTTCATCGGAACGCCATCGATCTCCACGGGGTTGTGCTTGCTGAAGTAAGCCTCGATCGCGCTGCGCCGTTCTTCCGCGCTTGGCCAATCGTCCTGATTCTCAAAAGCGACATCCTCCAGGGGGGGGAACAGGAAGGTCGGAATCCAGGGTTCGATCACCAGCAGGTTGCCGGTGAGTTCGATGTCGACCGCGATGTTGGTCGACAAGGCGCGGTGAGCCGCGGCTTGGCAAAGTAAGCCGCCGAAAAGGATCGAAACAAGCAGGATAGGCCTGATTTTCCTATGAAAAGTCATAAAATGAGCGATTTACTTAGCATAACTTAATAAAGTCGTTGTAATGTCCCCAGTTCTTTTGATGTTTAGTCAAATTCTAACGATTTATGGAGCCAAAGCGATTCGACCCACCCTCTAGTTCCAGATCCATTCCCATCATCATAGGACTGGCGCTCTGTTTTGTCGCCAATGGATGTAGTATTCTCAAGCCAGCTGGAGACGAAATCGGAGATGGCCTCTTGAGCGAGGATGGTTGGGATCCTTTCGCCGATCAATCGCGCTCGCGGCGTGATCGAGGAGGTGCAGACCACGCAGGTGAGGCGCTTGCCGTTGACGACGATTTCGTGAAGGGAGCCGGGGTAGGCGAGATCGCGAATTCGATTTCGCGCAAACCGAGCGGTGCCGTCGGGAGCGTCGGGAGCGTCGAGGGCGTCGAGGAAGCCTTCAAAAATGGGGACTACCGTAAGGCACTTGCGGAAGCTCGTTCGCTGCGTGCGAAGTCTTCCGCGGGTTCAACCGACCGCGATGTCGCCGACTTTGTCGCCGCGGCTTGCAAGTACTACCTCGGGGAGTTCCACGAAGCGCAGCCGATCCTGGACGCGCATGTGAAATCGTTTCCCAACAGCCGCCATCGCGAGAGCGCGCTCTACTATCAAGCTAGCAACCACGTCCGACTGCGACAGTGGAAGATCGGAGCTGATCTGCTCGACAACTACATCGCTAGTTATCCCGAATCACTGTTGCTTGAGTTCGCCATGTTCGACCGTGCGACCTGTCACTCCGAGCTGGGCGAGGGCAGTGAGGCCGTGAAGTTGATAGAGAAGCTGGAGCGCGATTTCATCTATTCGAAAGTCCGCGATCGGGCTCTCGTTTTGAAAGGGGATGTCTTGCAGGAGAGCGGCGATCTCGCGGGTGCGCAGGCTGCGTATCTCAGGGCGCGCACCGCTGCCAAGGAACTGAAGCACTCGGAACTCGATGCTCGTTGCCTAGCGAATCTGGTGGCGGTCACGGCCGCCCGCGGACAGAACGAAACCGCGGTGAATTACTACGAGAGTTTCTTCGAATCCTATAGAAGCAGTCCATACGCTACCAAAGCGGCACGCGGAGGGCTGGTGGCGATGAAGGCGCGTGGAGGATTGGACTCAGGATTGGAGAATATGGAGCGGGTGTTGCAAGGGATGCCGCAGAACATCGATGCCTCTATCATGAACGAGACGCTGGTCGAGTATGCCAAATTCTATCGTGAGAAACACGGTCCGGAAAAACTCCTGCGACAACTCGGTAACCTGTCGAGTTCGACGCAGGGAAGCGAGCGCCTGAAAGAACAGTTAGTGATCGCCAGGCTCGAGGCGCTGGAGACCTATTTCCCCCAGAACGTGGCTGAGATCCGGGTCTTCTACAAGGAGATGCGTGCCAAGTTCAAGCCGCGCGACCTGTCGGCAACGAACGTTCTGAAGATAGCCGATTACATCGCTGAGCAGAATCCAGAAGAATCCATCGAATGGTATGATAATGCCTTGTCGAGGGGCGGTTCCCTGCATCGCGCGCGGGCGACACTTGGCCTGGCAAAAGCTCAGGCTCGTAGTGGGAAAGAACGCGAGGCCGAGGGTGGTTTTAGAAAAGTGTTAGAGACTTTCGGTAGCCCGGAGCTCGCCGAGGAGGCGACCTTGGGTATCGCGCGAATCGCGCGGAAGCAGAAAGATTGGAACGCCTCGGCGCACTATTGGACGAGCTACCTCGACCACCAGGAATGGGACATTGCCCGCGAAGAGGCGCGGGGTGGCCTCGAAGAAGCGAAGGGGAAGGGGGCTGTCGGCAAAGCCCCGGCGTCGAAGCGAACGACGCCAGTGAAAGTGGTGAGCGCTGACCCGGTTTCCAAGGGCTTGGCAACGGCCGAATCCCAGGCCGCCTCCGGCAACAAGAACTCCGCCTACGATACTTTGGAGGGGCTACTGAAGCGTTTTGGCGGCGCTAAAAGCCTGCCAGCCATCGCCAAAAAGCCGCTCAGCAAAGCGCGTATCATGCACGAGGAACTCGGTCTTGAGCTGGGCAGGTAAGTTAGGGCAAGCGCTTCGCTTGCCGCTGAGGCGAGTGCGGGTGCCGTTGCCATTTGGCCTCCTGATTCGAAGAACGCGCTCCTTGAGCTTGCCGATTAGGTTGGTATTTGTAGTGATAGATCCGTAAAGTTTAGCCCATGAAAGCAATCGTTGTCCTGACCCTTTCGTTAGCATTGTTCTCAGATCTCCAGGCTCGCACCTGGACATCGAGGGACGGGAAAAAGCTGCAGGCCGAGTTCGTCTCCGCCAGCGATACCGAGGTCACGCTCAAACGTGACAGCGACGGCAAGAGTTTCACTTTACCAATTTCGCGATTTTCAGAAGCAGACCGGACGTTCGTTAAAGAACAGGCCAGCGCTGAACCGGAAGAGGCCGGGGCGACAGAAGCGAAGCCGATCGAAGGCGAATTCGCCAAACTCATCACCGGCGAGTGGGAACTCGCCGAGCACAAAAAACTGCCCTACGCGTTCTACGGCAGCAAGGATCTCGACGGCGCGAAAAAATACCCACTGGTCATCTCGCTGCACGGCAAGAGCGACAACAACGAGAACGGCAAGCAGATCGGCTTCGCCAGAATATTCGCGTCGGATGAAAACTACGCCGAGCGCCCGTGCCTGATCCTAGCACCACTCTGCTACCAGCCACACGGCGGGACCGGCGGCGGTTGGAACGACGCCCCCGGCGTCGAGACGCTCGATCTGATCAAGAAGCTCATGAAGAACCTGCCGATCGTCGACACCGATCGTATCTACGTCATCGGTTACTCGATGGGAGGCTTCGGCACCTGGCATTTCCTCAAATCCGAATCGCGCCTGTTCGCCGCAGGTGTCCCGGTTGCAGGTTACTCTAGCGGTGTTGGCAAACTGCGCTCGATGCCGATCTGGGCCTTTCACGGAGCGAAAGACAAAGTGGTCAAAGTGGACGGCGCGCGCAACGTCGCGGAAGAACTGAAGCGCTCGAAGGTCTTCAAATACACCGAGTTCCCCGAAGACGGTCACGGCATCTCCGGGAAGGTCTTCGGCGACGAGGAGCTGCACAAGTGGCTGTTCGAGCAGAAGAAAAAGTAGCTTGTCAAAAAAGGGATCGAGCACCTCCTTTGGCGTTACCCCAGAAGGCAAAAAGGCGCACCAGCAGCCCCTGCAGTTCTTTCCCGATGAATTCCCCGCTGGCGACCATGCGCCGATGACTGGCGCCACCGCGAAAAGCTAGTTGGGTTTCAAAAATGCTGACGGGGCGGCTGCGGATTCCACTTCTGAACTCGACCTCATCTTTCCCCACCGTGGCGAGCGTTTGGGACTTTTTTCCTCGCTCGGTTCGACTCGCGACCGGTGAAAGAGTTGTGAGGGCTCGGCAAAATTGAGGTCGAAACCGTAAGTGGCCCCGCTCGCCGAGGCGGACGCGCAGAAGCGAGACACCCCACCCGGCGTCAAGCAAGCCCTGCGCAAAGCGCTCGTCAAGTTCCCGCCCAAGCTCAGCCCGATCGAACGCAAGCGCACCCATGTGCTGTATTCCCGCGTGCAGCACATCCGGCGGCTTTTCCGCAGCAAAGGCAACGATTACAACGTGACCGACTCGCACTACTCTGACCCGCCAATCTTCGCCAACGACGGACTATTCCCGCTACGATCTCGTCTAGAAGTAGCGCCGCGACCCGCCGAGGTTGTGGGCGGCCAGCACAGCAGGTCGCGACTCTAGAAAGCCGTCCAATGAGTCGCTCGGATCTTCGATGTTCGCCGCTTGGCGAAGTCAATCATCTCAGTCAGCCTGGTCTGCCTTTGCTAGTTCCGGCTCAGCGGCAGCGATCTCGTCGCTCTTGCCCATTGCCAGCGAAAGCCAGTGCAGGTCCTCTGAGTTGTCGAGGATGACCTTGACGACCATCGTCAGTGGCACCGCCAAGAACATCCCGACGAGTCCCCAGACCCAGCCCCAGAACAACACAGACAGAATCACGACCGAAGTCGAAACGCCGAAGCGCTGTCCCATCAGCATCGGCTCCATAAAATTACCGAGCACCATGTTGATGGCGAGGTAGCCGAGCAGCACGAATAGCGCGGTCGACGGGGAGTGATCGACCAGTGCGAGGATCGTTGGCGGAAAGCTTGCAATGATCGAGCCGATCGCTGGGATGTAGTTGAAAATGAAGCCGACCAGAGCCCACAGGACTGGGAAATTCACGTCTAGGCTCCAGGTGAGTAGTCCAGCCAAAATGCCGGTAATCGTGCTGATCGCGGTCTTGATACCGAGGTATTTTTGAATGTCCTTCGCCGTGTTTTGAAAACGCTCGAGGTCGGGGCCTCGCGCCTGGTGGATCGCCGCGAGCTTGCGCCTGAAGCCTCCTGCCTCGGTCAGGAAAAAGATCATCACGATAACGATGAAGACGAAATCCTTCGCCACGCCGATCGTCTTGCCGAGGAAGCCGAGCAGTTCTTTCACCCCGCTCTCGATGTATTGATTGATCTTCTCCTGCTCGAGTTCGATCTTCATGTTGTGGGCCTCGAAGTAGTCGCGCCACTCCTCGGTCTTGGTGGTGATCTTCGTCTGGTAGTTCTTCACCTCACCTTGGAACTGGTCGACGAGGTTAAAGCTGACGAGGGCGATCGGACTGATAATTCCGACATCGACAACAATTGTCAGGAGCACCGCGATGAAGCGTGGCAGCCCCCAGTTGCGCAACACCCGCAGGATCGGCAGGCTCAGCACAGATAGGAAAAATGCCAAAATGATCGGCACTAGCAGCGGCGCGGCCACTTTCAGGCCGCCGATAATGATGACGACGCAGGCGAGCGCGTAGAGCACGCGGATGCCGCCCTTGCGTTGTTGGTCTGACGATTCATCCATGTGCGAGCTATAGTCAGCCATCTGGGGCGAAAAGCAAAACGAGAAATACCGGTAGTGCGCAACGCCACCTCCAAGCGCGAAAACGCCGCTTTACTTGTCGGCGCAGGCTTCTAGTTTTGCGGAAAATGAAGACCGTTCTCTGCTCCCTCCTCCTCCTCGTTTCGCTCGGCCTATCGCAGGCGCAAGACGCCGCCAAAAAGGCTCCGGCATGGGGCTTCGAGACCTCAGACTTGAAGCCCGATCCAGAGATTACTTTCGGCACGCTCGGCAATGGTCTCCGCTACGTCATTCTCCCGAACGCAGAACCGCCGGAACGCACGAGCCTTCGCCTCTACGTCGATGCCGGTTCGCTGATGGAGACCGAGAAGCAGCGTGGCCTCGCCCACTTCATCGAGCACATGGCCTTCAACGGTACGAAGAATTTTCCCGGCGGAAAAATGGTGGAATACTTCCAGCGCCTAGGGATGTCCTTCGGGGGCGATACCAACGCGCACACCTCTTTCAAAGAGACTGTCTACAAACTGGAGCTACCAAAACCAGATGAGAAACTGTTACGCGAGGGGCTCCAGCTTTTCCGCGACTACGCTGACGGCATGCTGCTCACGCAGAATGAGATCGAGAAAGAGCGTGGCGTTATCCTGAGCGAGAAGCTGACGCGTGATTCCCCGGATAGCCGCACGATGGAGGCTGCCTTTGATTTCGCGCTGCCGGATTCGATCATTAGCAAGAGGCTACCGATCGGCACGAAGGAAGTCATCAAAGGCGCTGGCCGTGACACCTTCGTCGACTTCTACAAGAAATGGTACACATGCGACCGCATGGTGTTCGTCGCGGTTGGTGCGGTCGAACCAGAGACACTGGTGCCGCTGATCGAGGAATACTTCTCCTCGATGAAGAAGCCCGCGCCGGGGGTGCCTGATCCAGACCTCGGCAAGATCACTCGTGGCCGCGGGGCGATCGCCAAAATCCACTACGAGAAGGAGGCCTCGTCCACCGACATCGGCATTGAGACCGTGCAGCCTTGGAAATACGTCCCTGATACTGCGGAAACTCGGTTGGCCGATTTGCGCATCGGCACCGCCAATTGGATCATCGGTCGACGCTTGCAGAAGCTCGCCAAAAAAGAAGGCGCACCGTTCATGCGTGGTGCGTCCTACGAGATGGGTTTCCTCGATTTCGTGCGCTTCGGCGGGATGTCGATGACCTGCAAACCGGAGAACTGGGAAGGTGCTCTGCAGGTCGCCGATCAGGAATTGCGGCGTGCGCTCGAGCACGGTTTCACAGACACTGAGATCACCGAAGCGAACGCCGACACGCTCAACGCCTACCAGGAGGCCGCCGAGGGATCCGAGACTCGGCTCTCGCGAGACCTGGCGGATGGGCTTGTCGACCAAGTGGCTGGCCAGACGGTCGCCACTAGCCCCACGCAGGACCTAGAGTGGATCAGAGGAGCGTTGGGGAAGGTGACCTCGGAAAACTGCCTTGGAGAATTTCGTAAGCTCTGGTCGAATACCGAAGACGTGCAAATTTTTGTCGGTGGCAATCTCAGGTTGGCTGATGGAGAGGACAAAATTGTCGAAGCGTTCAAAAAGAGCCGCGCCGTCAAGGTGGAGGCTCCGGAAGAAGTCGAGCAGAAAGCCTTCGCCTACACCGACTTCGGCGAGCCCGGGAAAGTCGTCGAGACCAAGGTGCACGAAGACCTCGGGGTCACCCAGATGAAGTTCGCCAACCATGTGCGCCTCAACCTCAAGCCGACCGATTTCGAGAAGGGCACCATCCTAATCTCGATGCGGATCGGGTCGGGCGAACTGTCTGCTCCAAAGGACAAGCCTGGCCTCTCGATGGTCGCCAGCAGCACCTTTACCGCTGGTGGTCTGGTCGAGCACACCTCCGATGAACTCCAACAGATCTTCGCAGGCAAATCCGTGGGCACATCATTCGGCGTCGACGAGGATGCGTTCGTGCTGGCCGGTCGCACGAACTCCGACGATCTACTGCTGCAGTGCCAGTTGTTCAGCGCCTACCTGACGGCACCGGGCTATCGCGAGGAGGGGCTGCGACAGTTCCGCAAGCAGCTCGACACGCTCTACACCCAGCTGGCGCACTCGCCGCAAGGGGTGATGGCTAACGAGGTTGAAAAGTTCCTCGCGGGTGGTGATTTCCGCTTCGGCTTCCCGAGTCAGGGGGAGCTTGGAAAACGTGACCTGGATGAGGTCAAAGCGTGGCTTTCGGAGCCGCTCGCGAAGGGTTACCTAGAGATCGGTGTGGTCGGTGATTTCGAACAGGACGCAGTCGTCGAGGCCATCGCGAAAACCTTTGGTGCTCTTTCCGTGCGTGCCGACTCGAAGCCTAGACACGAGGACGCCCGCAAGCTCAACTTCCCCGCGGGTGGTTCGAAGGTCTTCGAGTTCGAGTCGGAGATTCCTAAGGGGAACGCGCTGGTCTACTGGCCTACCGAGGACATCTGGGACATCAAGCGTAGCCGTCGCCTCGGTGTGTTGGGGTCGATCTTCGCTGATCGTCTGCGCGCCAAAGTTCGCGAAGAGCTTGGCGAGGCCTACAGCCCGTATGCACGAAACATCCCAAGTCAGACTTACACAGGATCTGGGAAGTTGTTTTCGATGGTGACGGTCGATCCTGAGCAGGGACAGAAAATCATCAACGTGGTCGCGGGGATCGGAAAAGATCTGAACTTGAATGGGGTCGACAGCGACGAGCTTGAACGCGCGATCCTACCGTTGGTCTCGAGCGTCGAGCGGCAGGTGCGCACCAACGACTACTGGCTCAACTCGGTCACGCTGAGCTCCCAGGAATTCCCACAGCGGCTCGACTGGGCACGTTCGATGCTTGATGACTTCAAGGCCGTCACGGTCGACGAGGTGAACGCGCTCGCGAAAGAATATCTCGCCGATGACAAAGCGGTGAAGGTCATCATCAAGCCGAAGAAGTAGGGCGTAGCTTCGATTTAAAAATCGAAGCCGTGGTCTCGGTTGGGTGTAGCGCGTCCTGACACTCGTTCAATACGACGGCTTCGTTTACAAATCGAACTTACGGCAATGGAGCCATCGCCCCATCAACGCTCATTTAGCTAGTCGCTCCGCGATTTCCTGTAAATATTTGTAGCTGTAGATCCCGGTGTTGTGCCCGTCGCTGAAGCGGAACTGCACCGCGTAGCCGCCGACGAACTCCCACCCCGCCACCGTCACCCCGGGAAATTCTTTTGGCCCGCCACCGCCGCCGATCAAGTTGCCGAGCAAGTCGCGTTCACCGACGTTCTCCGCGCTAGGCGATAGCTTGCGCAAAATCTCCATTTGGTAGTAGCTCTCGGCTCCATCCGCCCAGATGATGGCGATTTCATTGCCGATCGCTTGGATCGTCCTCGGGGCGGGAATAGATTTTTGGGTGTCGGACATGCTGGATTTGGCGTAGAATCGGGTAGACATAGAGAAAGTGCTCCGGCGCGGAACTCAATCAGAAAAATGCACAATCACGCAGAGACTAGCACCGCTGAGAAATACGATTGGGCCCTAGCGCTCTGTCGGGAGCTAGGTCTGCGGCGCACCAGGGCGCTCGGGGAGGTTCTACGGGTTCTGATCGAGGCGAAAAACCCGCTCAGTCTAGCAGATCTAGCCGAGTCGGAAGGGCTCCGCGACAGCTGCGATCGCGCCACGGTCTATCGGCTAGTGACACGTTTGGACGAGAAGGGGATCATCCGCCGGATTGGCCTGCACGAGCGCTCATCCTACTACGTTTTTTTGTTTCCCGGGGAACACCATGACTACCTGATCTGCACCGATTGTGGGAAAATCGACCCGGTCGGCCTCGATTGCCCTGTGGCGGCGCTGGAGGAAGAGGTGATGCGCAAGAGCGGCTACAAGAGCATCTACCACGAATTGGAGTTTTTCGGCCAGTGCCCTGACTGTTGTCCGGCTTAGACCGATCGGGTAGGAGCAAAAAGTCTCACGTAGAGATGCAAAGGCGCAGCGATTGGACGAGAAGAAAGAACTCTGCATCTCTGCGGGCTGCATTTTCGACGCCTTGGGGCGATTTAGGCTCATGGCCAAATCCTCACCCCAGCCCACCGAATTCAGTTTGCAAATTGATCCGAGATCGCGATAATCACATTTCCGAGATTTCCCT
>JBLHKE010000066.1:0-17178 GCA_047619485.1 Verrucomicrobiales bacterium
GCTTGGCAGCCCGCCGGTATAAGGTAGGCTAGTGAGCATGAAGACACGAAAATTGTTGAGGGGAGTGCTGGCGTTGAACGTCGTTTTTGCGATCGGTGGTCTATTGGTGGCAGAAGCGGTGCCCGAGCCATTGGCGCTGGATCCCCTGATGGGCGGCAAGGTGGTCTGGGAGATGAGCGATGATGATTTCGCCAAAAAATACATCAAAGAGGACACCTTTGGCAGCTTCGAGTGGGTTTCTTCGGCGAAGGCCAGTGCGCGCTTGCAGCACCTGAGCAACTGGAAATGGACATCGTCGAACCCGAAGGAGGAGAGCCGCTCGCTCGCCCCGACGATCGGTCTCGGTGAGCATGAGGTCGGCGAGGTATTGGTGCGATTTACGGACAACAGGGTCAGGCGCGTTGAGATGTCGATATACAACCGTGGCGACGACGGCGTGATCGATCAGCACATCTACCTAGAGCGACTTAAAAAGATTTCGGGATTCCTCGATGCGAACTTAGAGGTACGCAAAACGTCGGACAAGGCATCGGGTAGCTCCACGGTTCACAGCTTATTGTGGAAGACCGAGCAGAGCCACTACCTGCTCGAATACAGCTACAACAAGAGGAGCCGCAACTCAGCCTTCCGCCCGGAGTTCATCATCCTGAAAATCGCGCCAAGCGCGGTGGTCGGCCGGATCGGCGGACACGAGAAGAAGATGAAATCGCGGGGGGATCTCGAGAAGGAAGTCGTCAAGGAGGAGAACGGCGACGTGATCATCAAGACGGTGCCGATGGTCGACCAGGGGCAGAAAGGCTACTGCGCGGTCGCCTCAGCCGAGCGCGTGATGCGCTACTATGGGGTCGACGTCAACCAGCACGAGATGGCACAAATTTCCAACACCACGTCACGTGGCACCAGCGGCAAGGAGATGAGCGAGGCGCTCGCGTCGGCAGCTGGAAAATACCACACTAGGGTGCTGACCCTGTTCGAATTCAGCTACGAGGACCGGAAGGGATGGAAGGAGATGGAGAAAGTGGCGAAGTCCTACAACCGGCTGGCGAAGAAGGCCAAAAAGAAGGAGTTCGATATCGAGAAATACTGGGTGCCGATCGGGCGGTTGCTCTCGGAGGGCGACCCGGAGTTGCTCAAGGAGGTTCGTGCGAACGGGGTGAAATACGATCGCTTCCAGTCGAAGGTTCACAGCTACATCGACGATGGCGTGCCACTCCTGTGGGCGCTCTACCTGGGCGTCTTCAAAGAAGAAGGACTGCCACAATCTGGTGGTGGGCACATGCGTCTGATCATCGGTTACAACAAGGGGAGCCGGGAGTTGATCTACACGGATTCATGGGGCGCTGGACACGAGCTGAAACGCATGAAGATGGACGAGGCCTACACGATGACGATGCAGTTGACCGTCCTCCAACCAGCGAATTAAAAGCGGAGCCAAGTTATGTCAGTCCGAATTCAGAGATCCTGTGCCACCTTCGTTATTCTGGCCTGGCTAGGTATCTGCGGAGCCATTGCTGCGCAGGAGTTTTCGTCAGGAGACGAGGAAGAGGCGATGGCGTTGATCGTCAAGCTCGAGGGGGAGACTTTTATCGAGCGCGAGGCTGCGATGACGGCGCTGGAGAAGCTGCCGGCGAGCTCCCTGCCGTGGCTTGGCGAAATGTTAGAACTCACGGGTGCCAAGGACGTCGAACTGAGGAGCCGCCTGAAATCGATTTTACGCACGCTGAAGAAACGTGTGGCGGAGAAGGGGCTCATCGAGGGCACCCATGTGAAGATCGATTTGGAGGCAGCGCGGCCTGAGGATGTGTTAGAGGCGTTGGAGGAGCAGGTGGGCTCCGCGTTCACGAATCGCCAAGATCTACGCGGATGGATGAATGGGGAGAAGAGGAAATTCACTTTTGAGGGCTCATTTTGGGAGGCCGTCGATGCGTTGATGGAGGAGTTTCCTCAGCAGGAGGCTGAGCGTGAGGCGCTGAGCGATAGCAGCTACCGGATGGTGCGGTGGCGGTCTGCTGATTTTAAGGCGGCGGCTCAATCAGGCGTCAGCAACGGGATTGTCCGACTTCGCCATGCGCGCATGGCGTTGGAAAACAATAACGGAAAAGACTACCTGGTGGTGACCTTGGTTCCTTCCGTTGAGCCTTGCTATCAGGTCGAGGGGCTTGAGCTGACCTTGAAGGGGCTCGCACTGGAGGACGGCACGATGCTGAAGCCGGAGACAAAATCGAAGCTCTGGCAATCGGGTTCGAATGGTTCGCAGTTCAGTCCGGCAGGCACGTTTACCTGGATCTTCCCATTGGAAAAAGGGGTCGCACTCCGCGGGACGGCTGGGATCGAGGCGGCTGCCAAAGTGAGTGTCCGCAGGTTGATCTGGTCGGAGGTAGGCCTTCCGCAGGATTTGAATGATCCGGTCGAGATCAATGGGAATGTCGAACTGCAGGTTTTGGAGCGCGAGGAGGGGACCTTGAAGGTGCAGTTCGAGGGCAAGGGCAGTGAACCCGCGGCCTTCGATGACTATCAGCTCCGCCAAGAGGCCTACCAGATTCTCGACAAAGATGGGAAGCGGCTGGACTTCCAGGTGCGCAGCACCTCCAGTGGGGGAGGTGGCAATAGCTGGAGGAATTCCTACGGAGGAAAAATCGACGGCGAGCCTGCCAGACTCAAGGCGCACCTGCCTAGTGGCCTACAGGAGGTCGAACTGAAGTTTGATTTGTCCGATCTACCGATGCCGGGATCGAGCCTGGTAGAGTGATTGGTGCCCGGTCGCGCTACTTCTTCGGTTCCTGCTCGGGGCGCACGAAAGTGTATTCACTATCGCTCGAGAGCGACTTGTCGAACTTGTAGCCTGCGACCGAGAACCGCTTGAGCTTCGTCGGGTCAGTGATGCGCTTGCGGATGATGTAGTTGGCCATCATGCCGCGGGCGCGCTTGGCGAAGAAGCTGATGATCTTCACCTTGCCGTTTTTTGTGTCTTTAAAAATCGGGGTCACGATAGGTACCTCCAGGTTGTCGGGGATGACCGAGCCGAAATACTCGTTGGAGGCGAGGTTGACGAGCGCCTTCGATTCCGCGGCGGCGATCGCTTCGCTGAGGGCGGCGGTCACCTTGTTCCCCCAGAATTCGTAAAGGTTCTTGCCGCGTTTGTTGGCAAGTTTCGTGCCCATCTCGAGCCGGTAGGGCTGCATCAGGTCGAGCGGGCGCAGGACGCCGTAGAGGCCACTGAGGATCCGCAGGTGCCCCTGGGCGAATTCGAAGTCCTCGTCGCTGAACTTGTCGGTCTCGATGTCTGTGTAGACGTCTCCCTTGAAGGCGAGCAGGCTCTGTTTGGCATTTTTTGGGGAAAATGGCTGCTTCCAGGTCTGGAAGCGCTCGGCGTTGAGTTCGGCAAGTTTCGGGCTGATTCCCATCAACTCTGCGATCTCTCCCTTTGACAGTTTCTTCAGTTGGGAGACCAGAGTTTTCGAGTCGCTGAGAAACTCTGGCGTGGTGTGTTTCTCGGTGAACTCCTGCTGGCAGAAGTCGAGGGTCTTGGCTGGCGAGATGACGGTGATCATTTTTTTCGGTTGAGGTTCGGGGGATCTGGGTATTTTGCACGCTGCCCAGACGATCTTGGGGCTAGAAATTCAGAGAAAACTACGATTATGGAAACCAAAGAGAAACATTCGTTTGAAGCAGAAGTCCAGCAGCTGTTGGACATCGTGATCAACTCGCTCTACACAGACAAGGAAATCTTCGTCCGTGAGCTGGTATCGAACGCATCTGACTCGCTGGAGAAGTTGCGCCACCTACAGCTGACCGAGAAGGATGTCTACGAAGCCGACAAGGAGTTGGAGGTGCGCATCGAGCTCGATGAGGAGGCCAAAACGATCACGATTACCGATACCGGAATCGGCATGACGCGTGAGGAATTGCAGGAGAACCTAGGGACGATCGCACATTCGGGGTCGAAGAAATTTTTCGAGGCGATGACGGAAGATGGGAAGAAAGAGGCGAACCTCATTGGCCAGTTCGGCGTCGGCTTCTACTCCGCTTTCATGGTGAGCGATGATGTGGAGGTCTACACCCACTCGTGGCGCGGGGATGGCGAGAGCCTGAAGTGGACGAGCGACGGCAAGACCGGGTATGAGATCGAGGAGGCCGAGGAGCAGCCGCGCGGTGCTAAGATGGTGATCAAGCTCAAGGAGGGGCAAGAGGAATACGCGACCGAGCATCGGGTGAAGGCGCTGCTGGAGCGCTACTCGAATTTTGTGCCGTTCCCGATCCTACTTAATGGCGAGCGCGTCAACAAGGTCGAGGCGTTGTGGTTGAAGAACAAGAAAGAGATCAGCGAGGAACAGTATGAGGAGTTCTACAAGTTCACTGCCAACGCTTTTGACAAGCCGCGCCTGACGATGCATTTCGCTGCAGATGCGCCGATTGCGATCAACGCCTTGCTCTTCGTCCCGCAGGACAATCCGGAGCGGCCCGGCATGGGGCAGGTCGACCCTGGTGTCTCGCTCTATTGTAAGAAGGTGCTGATCGATGCGGAGCCGAAAGGTCTGCTGCCCGAGTGGCTGCGATTTCTCAAAGGGGTGATCGACAGTGCGGATCTACCGTTGAACATCTCGCGCGAGACCATGCAGGATAGCGCGCTGGTGCAGAAACTGAACCGCCTGCTTACCAAGCGCTTTATCAAGTTCCTCGAGGGGACGGCAAAGTCGGAGGAAGGCGTGTACGCGGAGTTCTACGATAAATTCAGCCGTTACCTCAAGGAGGGCGTGGCGATGGACTTCACCCACAAAGATCAGCTGGTAAAGCTGCTGCGCTTTGATTCATCGATGGCGGAAGACGGCAAGCTGGCAGGGTTGGATGACTATTTGGCGCGTGCGAAAGAAGGCCAGGAGGAGATTTATTACATCCTCGCGCCGAGTCGTGATGCGGTGGAGACGGGTCCCTACCTCGAGGCGTTCAAGGCGCGCGGGCTGGAGGTGATTTATATGTATGACGCGATCGACGAGTATGTGATTGGCGCCTTGCCGGAGTACGAGGGCAAGAAGCTAGTGCCGATCGATCGCGCGGACATTGAGTTGGATGAGGTGGCGGATGATCCGTCCGAGGAGAAAGTTGAGAAGATGGAAGAGGGAAAGGTCACCGAGCTTACCAAGTGGCTGAAGGAGAAGCTAGGCGACAAGGTCGGAGAGGTGAAAGAGAGCACGCGCCTGGTGGACAGCCCGGCGATGGCGACGACGCCTCAGGATGCGATGAGCCCCCAGATGCGCCAGATGATGAAGCAGATGAACCCGGATGGGGAACTCGAAGAGCCGAAGGTAACGCTGGAGATCAACTCGAAGCACGCCTTGATCAAGAAGCTGGCCGCGGCGCGTGAGTCGAAGCCGGAGTTCGCGGATTTGATCGCGGCGCAGATCTATGACAATGCGATGATCGCGGCTGGCCTGCTCGAGGATGGCAAGGAAATGGTGGCGCGGATGTACAAGATCATGGAGGACGCGCTGTAGGGGGAGAGCGGTGGGCGGACGCCCTAGTATGGCTGGTCTTGATCTGCGTAAAAGCGGGCACTTCTGCCCGCTTTGCGAAGGAAAGCGCCGTGGGCTTCCCAATGGGGCATCTACTTTTGCCCTTTGGGGCGTCGTGGTGCGGACAGGAGTGTCAGCGTTACTTTGATTACGGCTTCGCCGGGAGCTTTTTCCACTTGGACTCCTGGGTGAGGGCGCGGGTGGTGAAGTGCCAGATGACTAGCTTCTTGCCGGTCCAGTAGTCCTCGTTTGCGTGGGCTGCGCGCATCAGGTTGACACGTGCGGTGTAGACGCCAGAGGCATTGTTTGCCATCAGGTGGAGCTTGGTGCCGAAGGCGGCTTGTAGGTGGTCGGGCAGACCCGAGGCCGTGGCGTGCAGTTCGCCGCCGGTCGAGAAGACTTTCGAATGGCTGTCACCTAAGAGCAGGATCGAGCTGGCCTCATCATCGGCTTCGACCTGTTCGCCGTCAGCGCCGTTGACGGCGACGGCCGGGAGCGTCTCTTGTTTGTCGGGGGTGAGGTCACCTTTGAGGGTTAGTGGCTTCTCTTCGCCAGTGACGAACTGCGTGTCGGAGCTGATCGCCTTCGCCCAGTCGCTGTCTTTGTATTTATCGTGGACAAGCTTGGCGATGAGTTGCGTGGCGTAGGGGCTGTAGTGTGAGTCGGTTTTGCAGTAGAGCAGTTGATCTGGATTTTTCTTACGCTCGGCCTTGAAAACTTCCTCTAGATCGATGGTCTGCACTCCGGCGTCGCTGAGATTTTTCAGGAATGGCGCGAGGGCTGCAGGCGCACCGGCAGGGTTGAATTTCTCCGGGTAGACGCTGGCCTTAGCTGGCACCGGGATGACTAGGAGCTCGACTCCGAGGGCTTTGAGCTGCTCGTGGTAGTCGATGATAATCGGTGCGGGATCGACCTTGGCAGCGGTTCCCGAGTAATCGCCTGACCAGAAGTCGCCGGCGGCGAGGTGCTGGAGCTCCTTGTAGAAGAAGTACCACTCGGGATCGGCACCGGGCACGCCGGTGTAGCCTTCGGCGCGCTCTTTCTCAGTAGCGACGGCACAGGCATTGGTGAACGGATTCTCCTCGTCCTGGGCGATGGTGGAACCGAGGAGGGCGGCGGCTGACAGGAGCGTGGTCGTGATGGTCTTCATGTGTTACTTTAGGGGTTTCAGTGGGCTGACATCGTAGTAGAGCGGCAGTGAGATGGGAACTTGTTCAATGTCCACCTCCTCTGCCTGGCTGCTAAGTTCAGGATGTGCCGTTTGTGGCTCGATGATGAGGTCGTAGATTTTGCCGATTTCACGTGGCAGGCCCGGCACTGGCTCTAGATCGAGGATCGCCCAATGAGTGACCGCGACCTTCTCCAAACCGGGGTGATCGGTCTCATAGGCATAGTAGACGAGACCCCGAACGTAGGGGTCGATACCTTCAAGCGTTGGCAGGTCACTCATCGCGACGAGTTTTCCTTTGATCTGAAGACGTTCGATTGGCTTAGTCTGATCGAGTTTTTCTTTGATCCGGGCGTAGTCGGCCGCGATTTCATCGGTGCTCAGGGCGCGGTTGTAGAAGGCGACATGCTCGAGCGTCCCACCGAACCCTTTGCCGAAGACGAGGGGCTGTCCCTTTGGCCACGCTGAGGTGTCCTCGAGTCGTCTAGTCGTCGCTAGTTCGCCATTGATGTAGGCTTTCCATTCCTTGTCGGTAGCGGTCACCGCTACGTGGGTGGGAACTCCGTTGGTGAGAGGCGGATCGATGGCCATGACCCCTCCCGCCACAAGGAAGTGCAAGTGGGAGTCCTTGAGGAAAACGACCTCTCCCGCGAGTGAGAACAGTTCGCCATTACCTGAGTCAGGCGAAACTAAAAACTGACAACTGTAGGCGCCGGTTTTGGCTGCTTGGTAGACGAGGGCATCACTTTCAAGAACAGGTTCGAAGGTTCCTCCGTCGAGCACCATCTCGTAGTTCGCGCCGTAACGTGCGAAGCCGCTTGGTTCGAGCCTGGTGACCTGGTTACTGCCATCGGGGGCGGTGAATTCATTTTTTGCTTTGATGTTCTCCCACTTGAAGAGGAGGCCGTCTGGATTGCTTGGCCATTTGGTCGTCTTCTTGGCAACGACAGGCGTTGGCGACTGCTTGGCGCTGCCAGCTTTGGATGTGCCCTCGATCCAGATGTCGGGGTAGATGTCAGCGAGTCCGTTCTTGCTGACCTGGAACCAGCTCTCGACCCGATCGAGTTCGGGAGAAAATTTCCCGAGGAAGATTTCGACCGGCTTGCCGCGTTTCTTCTTCCCGCTGGTGTGCGGTCCGCTGAGGGCGAAGAACCGGCGGTCATTGCCCCAGCGGGGGTGGTAGACCTCTTTGCCTTTGAGTGCTGGATGGTTGTTGACCGGGATGGTGGCGGTTTGTTCCCCGGAGGCGTCGAACATGAGGAAGTTCTTGTGTGGGCCGTCGAACACCCACATGTCGTAGCTGTTGTCGGGGGCCATCGAGACCCAGCAGCCGCTGGAGAGTTTCTCCCAATCATTTGTTTCGAGGTTGCCCATGCCAGCGGCAGGCCACGGGAAGAGTCCGGCGAAGCGTTTGCCGTCGGCGGAGATTGCGAACGAGTCGGTGCCCATCTGGGTTTTATCCCAGATCTTCTCCCGCTTGCTGGGGTCGTCGAGCGGGAAGCGGATGATGCGTTTGCAGATCGGGGCGGTGCCGCCCGCCAAGACGAAGTCGTCACCGGCGTAGATCCAGTATTTTCCGGTCTCGGGATCTTCCCAGACTTCCTGAGCATAACCTTTACCCAAAGTTCTCAAGCCACTGCCGTCGAAATTGACGATCTTGATGGTGACGTCGAATTTTCGCTTGCCGCCTTTATCAATTTTGACCTTGCGGGTGAAAACGATCTGCTCACCGTCGGGGGTGATGATCGGGTAGGCATAGTTGGCGCTTTCTTCGAGGACTCTGTGTTCGCCACGTCCGTCGGTGGTGTCGATGGCCATCAGATGGTGGTGGCGGCTGGTGCCCTGCTTGTCGACCTTGTCGGGGTTCTGATACTGCGTCCAGACAACCTTGGTGCGGGCACCTGTGAACTCGCGCAGTCCTTTCTCGTGGATGGTCGGCGGGTAGTTCTTGGCCTCGACCTTTTTACTATTTTTGTCGTCGTCACCGCCGGAGCAGGAAACGAAAAGGGCGGCGATGAGGATGCGGGGGAGTTTTTTGATCATGCTGAAGATTGCTCTTGGTAGCGGTTGTACCAGTCGTCGTTGGTCGAGTCGGCGAGTTTGGTGTAGGTCGTCGGGGCGACGCTGAATTCTGGTGGGATGCCGATGCCGAGGAAGTCGACGAGTTCGCGCGCCTCCTCTTGGTAGCGGGTGACGAAGGTCTCGTAGGTGACGGCGCGGTGCGGAAAGTGGTTTTCCTCGAAAAAGTTCTTCCAGCTGGCTTCCTCTTTTTCGAAGCGTGTTAGGATCTTCTTGATCTCATCAAAATCGAACTCGGGTTGCTTGGTAGGTTCGGGGCGTTCGTTGGCGCTCGTCTGGATCGAGTTGTAGATGTTACTCTGTTTCGCCTTCCACATGGAGATCGACTGGCGGAGTTTGTCCTCGCGGCGCGCCCAGATGCAGCGCACGTCGTCGCCGAAGTGCTGGCGGATGAGCTCGGCGGTGGTGGTGGTTTCGGCTTGGTCGCCGAGGGTCGATGCGCGGAAGTGTTTGAGGTGTGCCCACATCATCTTCCCACCGAACACACCATTGTCGGTGCGGCGTGAGCTGATCAGTTCGCTGAGGTAGGCGGGGTAGTCGGTGGCGGGGTTTGCGCTGAGTTGGTGTTCTTTCGCGATGTGCTCCGCGCGTGTAGGGGAAAAAAACTCTTGTGGGCGACCGCAGAGATCCGTGTGCCACAGTGCTTGGCAGACGAGGTTGCTGCCGCTGCGGTGCGTGGCGCAGACGAGGTAGTTTTTAGGTGAATCTGGCATCCTGTGGGGAGAACGTGGGGGGAGGGGAGGGCGGGGCAAGTGAAAGGTTGTTCATCTGGAGCGATGATCGCTGTGAATCGGTCAGGTCTTCGGGAAGGCTCACGCAGAGACGCAGAGTATTATTCTTTGAGGTTGTTAACTACGCGATGGCGGCCTTCTTTGAGTAAGGCGGAGCCGAAGTTGATGAGACTGATTCTAAGAGGCCGGGGTCGAGGGTCTTGATCGCGCTGTCAACGATCTGGCCGGATATCTCATTGATGGACATTCTTTCAAGAAAACTCTGCGTCTCTGCGCGAGAATTTTTGATCTAAGTATAGGTGGTTTTCAGGTGCTCGAGGTGGGCTTTGGCGTTGAGATCACTTCCCGTGGCGTTCTTCAGGAGGTCTTTGGGGAGGTGCTGGCTACCTGGATGGTGGACGTGCTGTTTCATCCAATCGAGGAGCGTCGTGTATTCTCCGCCAGCTAGTTCTTTCGGGATTTCGGGTTTTTCGGCGAGTGCTTGCTTGTAGAGCAGGGCGGCGTTGAGGTTGCCTAGTGTGTAGGTTGGGAAGTAGCCAATCGCGCCCATGCTCCAGTGGATGTCTTGCAGGCATCCGTCAGTGTGCTTCTCCACTTTAAGCCCGAGGAGGTTTTCGCAGAGCTCGTTCCAGGCGGCGGGGACATCGCTAGCCTCGAGGTCGCCAGCGATGAGTTTTTTCTCGATCTCAAAGCGCAGCAGGACGTGGAGGTCGTAGGTGACCTCGTCGGCTTCGACGCGGATGAAGCTCGGCTGCGTACGGGTGATCGATTCGGCGACTTGTGCTGCGTCGAGTTTCCGCAGCGGCGGGAAGATCTCCGCGGCGCGATCGAACCAGTGCATCCAGAACTCGGGTTTGCGGCCGACGTGGTTCTCCCAGAGGCGCGACTGGCTCTCGTGGATGCCGAGTGACACCGCGTTGCCAACCGGCGTGCCGTGGAATTCTGCCGGGAGGTTCTGGTCGTAGAGGCCGTGGCCGCATTCGTGCATCACGCCGTAGAGCGAGCTGGTGAAATCGCTCTCGTCGTAGCGTGTGGTAAGGCGGGTGTCGGCGGGGCCTAGTCCAGTGCAGAAAGGGTGGGTGGTGGTGTCGATGCGGCCGGCTTCGAAGTCGAATCCGAAGGCGGCGGCGACCTCCTGGTTGAACTGCTTCTGCGCGGAAATCGGGTAGTGCCCGATCAGGCGGTCGGCGGGGATCGATTTGGATTTCTCGTGGGCGGCGGCTGCGATTCCGACCAGCTCCTGCTTCAATTCGTCGAAGGTTGCGGTGAGTTGTGTAGTTGTGACACCGCGTTCGTAGGTGTCCAAGAGGGCGTCGTAACGGCAGGTCTCGTAACCCCAGTGATCGGCTTTCTCACGGTTGAACTGGATGACCTTTTCGAGGTGGGGGCGGAAGGCGTCGAAGTCGTTGTCTTTGCGGGCTGCCTGCCAGGCCTGCATGGCGAGGGATTTGGCTTTTTGAAATCCCTCGACAAATTCGCTCGGGAGCTTGGTGTCGCGGTCGTAGTTCCAGCGCCACTCGCGCACGTTGGCTGCTTGGGGCGATCCGTCTGCGGGCTGCTCGTCTTCACATTTGGAAATGAGCTCACCGAATTCCGTCGAGGTCGCCTTGCGATGCACCATCCCGCTGAGCTGCGCCATCTGGTCGGCGCGGTAGGCGACTCCTTTAGGTGGGAGGAAGGTCTCTTGATCCCAGCCGAGCACGGAGGCGGTGGAGCTCAGGAGGGCGATTTCTTTTGAGAGTTCAGTTAGGGATTGGTAGGCAGCCATGTTGGTCTGATGAGCGTCTCATTGCGGGGAAAGGCTTGCAAGCAGGGATGCTTGCGGCACGATGCTGCCGATGAGCCTTTCCAACCTATTGTCGCCGAGAATGCCCGATTTTATTGGGATCGGTGCGATGCGGTCCGGAACGAGCTGGCTGCGCCGCAATTTGAACCGGCACGGCGAGATCTGGATGGCGGAGCCGAAGGAGCTGCACTTTTTTGATCGGCACTTTGGCGAGCGCAAGCGTGCCTGGTTGCCTCTGCAACATGAGGCGCAAGTCCGCTATGGGGAGAGTTTTGTAGCGGCTCCTCGAGGGCGTAGCGTCGGAGAATTTACGCCAGCTTACGCGGTTCTTGATAGGGACGTGATCGCCAAAGTGCGGAGCTGGATGCCGGCAGTGAAGTTGCTTTTCATCATGCGTGATCCGGTCGAGCGCGCCTGGTCTCACGCACGTAAAGATTTCGACAAATACTGGGCGAAGGATGGGGTGACGCTCGAGGAGGCGACACTTGACGACCTGAAACCGTTTTTTTCCTCTCTGGACGTCGCCAAGCGGGGGGATTACCTGGCTTGTCTGACAGCTTGGCTCGAGTATTTTCCGCAGGAGCAGATCTGGACCGGATTCATGGAGGATGTGGCTGGCGGGAGCGAGGCAAGCGTTTTACGCAGTGTTTTCGAGTTCTTAGGGGTTGATCCAGCGATCGGCATTGATGAGCAGGAGGCAAAAAAAGTCGTCAATCCGCGGCCGTCTGTGCCGAAACCCGATGGTTTGGTTCCCTACCTGCAGGATCTGCTTTACGGGCAGAACGAAGGCCTGGCAGCCCTACTGGATCGGGAAATTCCTTGGAGTCAGTCTGTTTAATTTGGCTATTATAATAGTTATGGTATATTAAGTTCCGGCATTGGGTCGGTGATTTAACTACCAAACTCATGGATTTCTCCAAACTTTCCGGCCGCCTCTGCATCACTCTTATTTTGCTCGTCGGAGCGGCAGCTCATGGCCTCTGTTTGGGGGCGGATTATTACATGGACGACTTCGTTGTCCGGAATGCTGCCTTCTTGGAGTGGGATGGCACTTTGCAGAACAATATATTCCGATCCATTCCTGCTATTTTAGCGGTGGCTGCCGATCAGGTGTTTCCGGGTTCGTCGGTGGCGCAACACGTGTGGAATCTGCTGATTCATCTGTGCCTCTCAGTGACGATTTTTTGGGGGGCGAGGGTATTTATCGAGGCCTCTAACTTATTCCAGAAGCGGGTGCAGGTGCGGCGCGCGGCTTTCTTTGGCGCATTGATTTTTGCCTGCCATCCGATCTGCAGTGAAGCCCTGAACTATTCGCGATGCACCATGATCCAGTTGGTTGCCTTGTTCTCCGTGTTGGCGGCGATCGGGACACTGAAGTTCTGCCAGCGCCCGAGTTGGGGGGCTGGCGTTGGCACGTTGGTAGTGGTCTTGATCGCAGCTTTCTCGAAAGACCCCGGGATCCTGCACGCGGTGGCCAATGTCATGATCGTCGTGCTGGTGTTTGCCAAGTGGAGCGCGGTGACGAAGTTTTTACGTCGGCCGATTGATTGGGTTCTAGCTTCCATGTCGGTGGCAGCACTTTTTGGAATGGTGCTGCACAGCTTTACGAACTGGTGGCTCGTCCGGGCGGTGTCAGCATTCAAGGGTGGGGCGATTGGGTTTGGTGAGCATACCTTGACCCAGGGGCGAATCTTCTGGGCATATGTGCAACGGATGTTCCTCCCGGTGAATCTGAGTGTTGATCACCACGTGCCGATGACCCGCTCGATGGCAGATGTCCCCGCCGTGCTGATGACGGCCGCGGTGTTCGCTCTGGTGTGTGTGGTCGCTTGGATGATGTTCGTCAAGCGTTTGAGGATTTTCGGTGTGTTGGGGATGCTCGGCTTGGCACCGCTCCTATTGCGTTTCCTCTATCCGATCTCAGAGCTGATGGTCGAGTACCGGGTCTACCCGGCCATGCCGTGGATCGCGGCACTCGCGGGAATCGGCCTGGCCGTGTGCTACCAGAAAAACGAGCGGTTGATGAAAGTTGTGATGCTCGCACTCGTGCTTGCTGGAGTCGGTGGATCCATCATGCGGTCGGCTGTCTGGCAGGATGCTGGAACGCTTGCGCAGGATGTGGTCGACCAGTATCCGACCAATAACCGTGCGCGCACGGAGCTGCAACGCGTTGCTTATGAGAGCGGAGATTTTGGGCGGGTGATCGAGCTACGAAAGGATGTGGTCGCGGCCGTCGATCTGATCGGGGAATACAACGCTGCCACTGAAGATAGCGGGCGTAGCTACCTCCTCAGTCGAACGAACAAATTCTTCCTCTTCTCTGAGGCCAAGGTGGCGCTGGTGCTGGCGGAGTCGGTCGGGAGCAGGCAGGCGCTCGTGTTCATCGATGATGTCGAGGGGCGGATGCGCCCACATTACCCGTCCTACTTCGACGAGGAGAGCCGGGACTATAACTTCTGGAGCCCGCTGGCGGAGCTGCGCGGGCTAATCCATCAGCACGGTGCAGAGCAGGATCGTCGGATCGCAGCGCAGCTGCAGCAGGCATCGGTGGTCGATTCGAACGAGCCTTAGGAGATCGCTTAGCTCTTGGTCAGGGTCATCACGCATTCGAGGTGGCGCGTCTGCGGGAACAAGTCGAATGGCTGCACCGCCTCCAGCTGGTAGCCAGCTTCGGTGAACAGTTTCAAGTCGCGCATCTGGGTGGCGGGGTTGCAGGAGACGTAGACGACGCTGCGCGGGCCGAAGCGGAAAAGCTGGGAGAGGAACTCTGGAGAACTTCCCTTGCGCGGTGGGTCGATGATGATGCTGGTCTCCTGGCCGGGGTAGGTGACGTTGGCAAATAGATCTTCGACTTCGCCCGCAAGGAACTCACAGTTGGCGATCTGGTTGGCGGCGGCGTTTTTCTTCGCCCACTTGATCGAACCTTCGCTGACCTCGATCCCTGTGGCTCGCTCGAAAGCTGGCGCGGCGGTCAGGGTGAATAGACCGCTTCCGCAGTAAGCGTCGACGAGGAATTTGGCGCCGGAGGCGACGGCTTGTTCGCGGACGTAGTCAGTGAATGCTGGGAGGATGAATGGGTTGTTCTGAAAAAAGTCGCCAGCGAGGAAGCTGAATTTTAGATCCCCGACCTGCTCGGTGGCGGTCGCTTTCGGATCGGTAATGACTTGTTCGTCCGCGCTGGCGCGGAGCAGGAGGGTTGCCCCCTTCTTGTAGCCGGCGGCCTTGAGGTGGACTTTCTCACGCACGCTGGTGAGTTTCTGATTGATCGATTCCATCGCGATCGGGCAAGATGGGACGTCGAGGATCTGTTGGCGGCGGTTGGCGATGAGGAAGCCGATTGCGTCGATTTTTCCCCCACGCGGTTTCTGGAAGTGGGGAGTGATCTTGGAACGGTAGTTGTATTGGCGTGGGGAGGTGATGACCTCGTTGACCGGGAACTCGATGCCGGCCATGTGCTGGAGGAGTTCGGCCACCTGACGTCGTTTCCACTCGACCTGCGTCGGGTAGGCGAGGTTCTGGTACTGGCAGCCGCCGCACTGGCCGAAGAGTTCACACTGTGGCTCGATGCGGTCAGGGGATGGCTCGAGGATCTCGACCAAATCGGCGTCGCTGTAGTTTTTATGGTTGCGGTAGACGCGCGCCAGAATCTTCTCCCCGGCGAGCGCGAACGGGACAATCACTACCCAGCCGTCGATTCTGCCGAGCCCCTGGCCGAGATTGGTGAGGGTGTCGATCGTCAATTCGACCTCTTGGTGGTAGTCGAAAGGCTCGGGATTGAAGTTTTTGGGGCTCTTCTGCATGGGCGCCTATCTCGCGCTGGATGCCCTCAGATTCAAGTGCGGGACGCTGGCCCAAGCTGCTCGGGCCGAAGCTGAGGGCTCGTTTCTGCCGAACTTTGATCTTTAGGCTGGTATTTCCTTAGGAGATCCTTATTTTGCGCCCACCCATGTCAGTGCCTGCATCTTTACTTGAAAAATCTCCTGAGGACGTTCGCGAAGAACTTGCCGGTTTTCCGGATTCGACGATTGACGCGGTGTTGAGTTTCCGTGAGGAGGGAAATGTGGACAGTCTGACGAAGGTCGTGCTGCTTGTGATCGAGTATTACCTGCCGCGCGACAAGCAGCAATCGCTAGGCGGATTGCCGGAGTCTACCCGGTTGTTTGATGAGCTGGGAGCCGATTCATTGCTGCTCGCGGAGGTCGCTTTCAAACTAGAAGAGCTTTTCGGGATGCCGATCGACCTGCAGAGCGGGACACCGCCAGAGACCCTAGGCGATTTGCTCGGCTTCCTGCGCGAAAAATTGGGCTGATGACAGAGGTTGTCGTCACTGGAATCGGGATTGTATCGAGCATCGGAACCGGGAAGGCTGAGGTCGAGTCGAGTCTGCGGGAACTGCGTCATGGTTTCGAATGCTGGTCGGCTTTCGAGGAACTCGGGGTGGCGCCGAAGGTCGCCGCGACGGTGGATGGTTTCGACGTGAGTTCCATCAATCCTGGAGCGTGGTCGTGGCCGGATGGGTATGACTTGGATCCGGTGGTTGTGCGCGCGATGCCACCGCATGGGATTTACTCGATGGTGGCGATGCAGGAGGCGCTGGCGCAAAGTGGCTTGGATCGTGACGACTTGGGCGATGGCGAAACTGGGCTCGCGTGTGCGTCGGGTGGTTCGATGCGGCTGTTGCACAGTCACCTTTCGAAGTCGGAGGCTTCCGGCTGGCGGCGCTACCACCCACTCGGGGTCGTGTCGACGGTGGCGGGGACGTTAAATTTCAATTTTGGCCCACTGCTAGGGATCCGTGGTACGAGCTGCGGTTTCGTTTCGGCCTGCACGTCGAGTAGTCACGCATTGGGAGCTGCCTTCGACGAGATCATGCTCGGGCGGCAGGAGCGGATGATCGTGATCGGTGCCGAGGACTTTACCGTGGAGAACTTGCTGCCATTCGCAGGGATGGGAGCCTTGTCACTGAACCCAGATCCGGACACGGCATCCCGGCCATTTGATCGCGGACGCGATGGGTTTGTGGGAACCGGTGGGGCCGCCGTCCTAGTGCTCGAGTCCGCCGCGGTGGCGAAAGCACGCGGCGCCAAGGTGTTGGCGAATATGTTAGGATGGGCGCAGGCCTCGGACGGTTACCACGCGGCCAAACCACACCCAGAAGGTGAGGGACTCGCCCGGGCGTTGCAGAAGGCACTCAACGTCTCGGGCATCACGGCAGGGGAGGTCGACTACATCAACGCGCACGCCACCTCGACCGTCGCTGGCGATATCGCCGAGGCCAAAGCGGTGCGCACGGTGTTCGGGGACGCCTGTCCACCGCTGAGCTCGACGAAAGCGTTGACGGGTCACGGCCTATCGTTGGCGGGAGCGCTCGAGGCATCGATCTCCCTCATCTCAATGGGCGCGGGGATCACGCCCGGGCAGGCCGGTCTGGCTGAGCTAGATGAAAATTGTAAGCACCTCAACCTGCCAAGCGAGACGCTCGAAGAGGCTCCGGGAGTGATGGTGAACAGCAATAGTGGTTTCGGCGGTGGGAATGTGTGTCATGTTTTTGCCAACCCCGACTAGTTTCCGATGCGAGCACAACTGATCAAAGATTTCACCTTCGAGGCCGCGCAGACGCTGCCGAACGCTCCCGAGGGGCACAAATGCCGGCTCATGCACGGGCACAGCTTCAAGATCGAGATCGCCGTGGAGGGGGAGGTCGACCCTGAGATCGGCTGGGTCTACGACCACGCCAGAATTTCCAAGGCAATGAACCCGCTGCTAGATCAGTTGGATCACTCGTATCTGAATGAGATCGAGGGGCTTGAGAATCCAACGATCGAGAACATGGCGGCATGGTTCTGGCGCAAGCTCGAGCCCGACTGTCCCGGGCTCTGTGAAATCGTTTTGCACGAGACGCCG
>JBLHKE010000067.1:0-17170 GCA_047619485.1 Verrucomicrobiales bacterium
CGGTGGCTTAGCGCCAGCGCCGTAGAGTCTATTCGCCGCCCTTTTGCTCCGCGTTCTGGAGTGAGCGGTAGTACTGCTCAACGAGTTCTTTGTAGCGAGCTGGGTACTTCGACTTCATCGCCGAGAGCGCTTCGGTGCCACGCTCGCGATCGCGTAGGTCATCCCACGCAGAGGCGGCGGCACCACGGATACGGCGAACGACTTTCGGGGCAGTCTGCGCCTGGGCATTTTTGCCGGCCGACTGACCTTCACCTGCGCTCGAACCTTGTCCCGGCTTGTTGCCCTGACCAGGGCTGCCGGAAGGCGATCCACCGCTTCAGGGCGGCGAATCTTCTGCCTGTTTGATCAACTCATCGAGCATCGCAATGATGTCGTCCTGAATTTCTTGAGTCTGTTCGCCAGCATCGACGAGCTCAAGCTTGTTGGTCGAGAAATCCATGTGGTCGGCGACGTCTTCGATCGAACCATCGAGGACATTCTCGATGGTGCTGATCAGATCTTTTGCCTCGGCGAGAAGTCTCTCGGGTGCGTCTGGATAGAGGTCGATGAAATCATTGAGCGAGATCGAAGCAGCATCGCGCTGCAACGTGTTCGCCTCACAGATCCCCTGGTAGTAGATCGCCTCGCCGATGCGCAGCGAGTAGTCGAAGTGATCGTCTTGGAGATTGATAAAAACTGGCAGGGCGTCTTCCATGCGCTGGCGGCTCATCAACGTCCGCCCGAGGTAGTAGGCACTCTCTGCGGCGAGATAAGGGCTATCGCTCTCAGTTAGCTTCTGCAGTTGTTTGATGCCCTCGTCGTTGCCCGTCTCGGTGGCGGCCTCGAGCGCTTTAGCGAAATCTGGATGCAGCTCGCGGAGTGTATCTGTGAGCGCTCCCGGATCCGTCGTCTCTTCGGCGATCAAGCCAGAGATGCGTTCGAGGATGGCGGCATCGATGCCCTCGCGGCCGGCGAGCACTTGCTTGTAGCTCGTCAATACCTCGACGGCCTCATCCTGTTGTGCCGCACCCACTAGGGAGAGGCTGGAGAGACCCACGAACGCGCTTAACGCGATCAATTTTCGGGTTTTCATAAGTTTAGTTTAATGATGTCTGGGTTGGAAATCAATGGGTTTTCAGCGGAGTCACGATACCTAGGCCAAAGTCTTAATCGACTTCGGCGGGGTTTTGTTGAGATTGCACCATCGCGGCCACCTCTCGCGCCATCGCGGTGACTTTGGCTTGGAAGGCAGCAAGGTCGTCGGCCTGCTCCACCATCTTGGGAGCAAGTTGGCCTGCCTCGATACGAGCGTTCTCGAAATCGACCGTCCTCCGATTGACTCGCAGTTGGCTCAACTTCAGCATCCGTAGTTCGGCAGCCGGCGGAAGCAGCGGCGGTGGTTTCTGCTCGCCCTCCTGTGGTTCCTGCGGCTCTTGTTCCTGCTCTTTCTGGTTCTGCGCCTGCTTCATCGCTTCGATGAGTTCCTCGAGGGTGAGCTCGATCTCCTTCTGCGAACGCTGCACGAACTCGCCGGTCTTGCTGTCGTCCATGAGTTCGCCGACATCCTCGAGAGTGTGCTTCAACTCCGTGACGACGCTCAGGACGACGATGCTTGTGCCCTCGTCGTAAAGTAGTGTCTCGGCCTCACCAGCCGTCTCGGCGAGCGACTTTTCATCGCGGGAAAGGTTGCGTAACTGGACACGATCGGCACGGGCGAGTTTGTCCTCACCAGATTCCTCGCGGCGATGGTCGAGGTCGGAGGTGCTCTTGGTGAGCTTCTTTTGCTTCTCAAGCATCTCGGTAAAGATGGCTTCGAGTTGGGCAATCTGCTGCTCCTGGATGTCCTGCTTCATCTCCTCGATCTCCTGTTCGAGTTGGTCGAATGCCTCCTCGAGATCTTCGAGCGCCTCCTCTTGATCTTCCTCAGCCTCTTCGGGTTTTTGCTCGCCGAGTTTTTGCGATGCCTTGTCCATTTTCTTCTGGGCGCTCTTCATTGCCTCGGCCGCCTTCTGCTCGGCAGACTCCTCTTGTGGTTCCGCGTTCGGATCTTGTTCTTGAGGCTCCTGTGGCTCTCCACCTTCTTGTGGCTCTCCGCCTTCTTGTGGCTCTCCGCCTTCTTGTGGCTCTCCGCCTTCTTGTGGCTCTCCGCCTTCTTGTGGCTCGCCGCCCTCTTGCGGTTCTCCGCCTTCCTTCTGTTCGCCGCCGGCCATCTCCTGGGCGAGATCACCGGTCTGCTCAGCGGTGGCATTCTGCTCCTGTGCCAGCTCCTTGGATTTCTCTTCGGGATCGAGCCCGGCCACGCGCTCGCGTTCTTCTTTCAGTTCTTCGACGGCGCGCTTAAGGTCGTCGAGGGCGTCGCTCTCTGATTTCTCTGCTTCCGCACCCTGGCCAGCAGCCAGTCTGTCCTCAGCCTTGGCCTGATCCTCTGCAGCCTGTTTCAATGACTGTGCACCTGGCTTCTTACTCTCCTCGTTGGGGTTCTGCAGCTCACCGTTGTTGTTTGCCTGCTGGCTAGGTTCTCCGGCGATCTCCTCGGCGAGCTTCTCGGTCTGGTCTTTTAACTCGGCCTGTTCTCGCGCGAGCTTCTCCACTTTATCGAGCCCTTTTTTCGACTCCTCGTTGGTCTTCTCTTTCAGCGCTTCCTGCTTCTTCACCAAATCTTCTGCCTGCCGAATCTGTGCGTCGAGTTGGTCGAGCTTGCCCTCCTTGTCAGCGATGGTCGCGCTATCTTCTTTGAGTTCCATCTCCTTCTCGATGATGTCCTCGAGGCGCTGCTTCATTTCCTCGAGGTCCTTGATCTTCTGCTTCATCTTCTCCAACTCGTCCTCTTCCTCCAGCAGGATGGAGATGAGATTCTTGATGTCGCCGACGATCTCCGACTGCCCATCACTCGCCGACTCCAACTTCTGGCTGTTGAGTAGCCCGGTGATCTCGTCCATGCGCTGCTGCATGAGTAGCTCTTTGGAACGCTGGAACGCCTCCGTAAGTTTCTTTGCCTGGTCAGGCTGTTCTGCCTCGAGCTTGCTGGCGAGTTCGCTGAACTTACGTTCGAGGTCGAGCATCAGGCGTTTGACGCGCTGCTGGCGGACGCCAAGGGCGCTATCGCCATTGCCATTGGCTTTCTCGTCCGTCCCGGCCACCGCCTCGTCTTGGGCGAAGGTTAGACCAGCGAATAAAAAAAGGCTGAGGAATGCGGCGATGGTTCGTTTCATGGCGGTGGGTTCTACTTCTTGTTGCCCTGATCGATTAGCTCTTTAAGGCGCGCGGCTTTCTCCGCCTCGGTTTTCTTGAACAGGTCGCTCTGGAGTTTCTGCATCTCGTAGAGCAGGTTGACCGCCTGCTGGAAGTCTTCATCTCTGACCATATTCACCAGGATCTTTTGGATGACAACCATGATCGCCCGCTGGCGGACGATCGTATCTTCGAGGATCCCGTTGCGAAGCTCGATCTCGTCGGGAGCACGCCGCGCACGCTCGAGTTGCTGGGTGGCAACCGGGACAGCTTCCTCCCAGAGTTTCGACATCGGGTTCAAGACCTTGGTGCGGAGGCGGCGTTTGAGTACCCCGTCCTCTTCTTCGAGGCGGTTGTTCTGGATCTCGGCGATGATGCCATCGATACGCTCGACCATCGGCTTCAAGTTGGTGCCCTGGAGCTTCTGCAGGCGCTGGAGCTTGATCAGGCTGGAGAGGCGATCATTGTCGAGCTTCTCCATCGTGCGGGTGTCGGCGAGGTAGGCTTGGGTGTCGGTCAGCAGCTCGTCCTGAGCCTTGAGAATTCCGGTGAGCACCTGGCGTTGTTCCTTCTCACGGCGCAGCAGGTCCGTGCGCAACTCCGACTCGTTGACCACGCGGAGATGGATAGTGGTCGAACTGCCTGTCTTCGGACCGCCCTTGGTGACCATGTCGTTGTCCACCGCATGCATGGTGATGCTGAGGCGCGAGTCGATCGGGATCTCCAAGGGCTCGAGTTCCATGTAGTCCTCCATCACGATGCGTTTCTCACCGAGTTCCGCGGCGATCCCTGACGGTTTCACCTTCCCTGATGTCACATCGTCGGTGGCTGCCCGATCCGCCTTCACCTCGAACCCGATATCGACCTCGTTGATCGCGTAGTCGTCCTCAATGCTGGCGCGGTATGGGAGCCGTGCGCGCGGGACAATCATGGTGCTGACCCCACGCAAGGCGAGTTCGACCTCGGGCGCTGTATCGTCGCGTAGGCGGACTTTGAACTGGGCTGGTTCGCGCGGGCTGAGCCCCTTCGGTTCTGGCGTCGTCTCCGGATCCGGGATGACGATCTGCTCCTGGTCTTCGATGTCGATGAAGTAGGTGCCTGCAGCTAGTTTTTCGGTGGAGACTCTACCACTGAATGCTCGCCCATCGATGGTCAGCGGAATGCGTGAGTCGCCCACTTGGAGTGTCGCCTTGGCGAGCGGTTTCGAGGTCTTCCCATTAATACTCAGCTCGCTACCTCGAAGGAGGTAGTAGGGACCACTGCCAATATCCAAGGAGGAGGCTTTCTCGCCCGTGTATTCTGGCGGGGTTTGCTGGAGGGAGATCTCGTCGATCGTCGGCCGCTCGACCAGCGTGACCTTGACCCACTCGCTAGTGACCTTTTTGGTAGAGATACGGAATTCATATTCCTCGGTCACCGAGCGGAGCGTGTGGAAAAACACATCGCCTGCTGTGCCGGGATCCATCGTCGCCGAACGGCCTGCACCACGCTTGGACCGAAACTCAATTTTGGTGCTCTCTGGAAGCGAGCGGTAGCCCTCACGCACCTTGGCGATGACTGGCCAATCGTCACCACGTGGCACGGTTAGCTTGCCATCGACAACCCCATCGACGTCGAAAAAGTAATCCTGCGGCCACTGGGCATTGCCGAGGAGGATGTTGCGATTGAACCATATATTCAGGCTGTTGTTCTGAGGGATCATGATCACCCCACCGAGAACAATGGCGCCGAGCAGAAGCATGAGAACCAGGTTGGTGAGGAACTTCCCACCGCGGACGACCTTGGAAAAATTGAGATCGCGCCCAGCTTGAGAGCCTTGCTCGATCGCGCTGACGACCATCCCCTTGGACACGTTCGGATGGCGCGACCAATCCATGCGTGAGAACTCCAGCGCGGTGATCAATTCCTCGCGCGCCTCAGGCGTCTGCTTCTCCACCTCGAGGATCAGGGCGTCGTCACTGAGCTTCGAAAACAACGGTCGCACGAGCTTCTTCCAGGCGACCCAAGCGAGGAAGCCCAAGCCGAGAACTAGCATCACACCACGCTGCGGCCGATCCATGCGGGCAAGACGATCAATGCCGAAGGAGAGCGCGCACAGCCCGATCAGGGCAAGCAGCACTCGGTTGGCACCGTCGACGAAGAACCACTGGAAGATCTTACGCCGTAGGACACGCAGGTTGCTCGCGATGCTACGCGGGATCTTTTTCGGTATTTCGGCGACTTCGCTCATGCGCGGGTGGTAGGAATGTTAGAGGAGTTTGAATTTTTTACGGAATGCCCACTCGAGGGTGAGCAACAGCGCTAGGGCGATGAGAACGGTGCGGTTGTCCCAGAGCGGCATCGGTTCGCTCTGGGTCTCGTAACGGCGGACACGCGACGGCACGGCTGAAGCGAGGGAGGCCGCCTGATCGACGTCGAAATATTGGCCACCAGTGGATTTGGCGAGTTCGATCAGACCGGGCTTGTCGAGCCACGACTCCTGGGTCTCGCGGATCGGAAGCATGACGGTGAAATCCGCATCGATGCTCGTCTCGCCGTCGCCCCCCGGCAGGCTGATGGTGACGCTATGGTTGCCAGCCGCAGAAGCGGCGATGGTCGCTTCGTATTTGCCGGGCTGGTTCGGGATTTTTTTGAAGGTGAGTTCCTCAGCTTCACGCCCCGGGATCGAGAGTTCGGCTTTGACCTCCTCCTTGTCGTAGGGGTCAAAGTTGGGCTCGCGCAATTGGGCGTTGAGCCGAATTCGGTCGCCGACCTGGTAGCGGAAGCGGTCGGATTCGATCACGCCGCGACGTTTGCCCGCGAGCGCTCGCCCCTCGACGAGGTAGCGGGTCGTCTGGATCCAGAAACGTTTGAAGAACTCGCCGTCATACCCTTTGACCCGCCAGCGCCAGGTTCCATCGAAACCGATGTAGGTGGTGCGACCAGAGCCAAACTGACCGGTAACGAGCAGCGGGCGCGGAACCTGGTCGCGGATGAGGTTCGGGTTCGAGTGCTCGATGAGGACGCGGCTAGCAGGCTTCGGTCGGCTAGCGGGGAAACTCCAGAACACCCCGGGCATCTCCTTCCACTGCATCAGCGTCTCCGCCTCATCCGGGAAGAAGCGCATGATCGGACGATCGACATTGGAGGCGACGACCGCGAGCGGCCACTGGGTCTCGTAGGTGCTGCCGAGCGCGTCCGCCTGCAAGGCCGCGACATCACCGAGGCTGACCGGGAGCAAGTCCTGGATCTTGCTGGTGGCATTGTTCATGATGAACTTCCCGGAGTTGATCGGTCCGGTCATGAAGAGCAGACCGCCCGAGTGCTCGCGCACGAACTCGCTCAGCAGGTCGATCCACGCGGCGTCGAACTCGGCGGGGTCAGGGTCGACCATGATGACGACATCGTACTCGAACAAGGCTTCCTTGGTGGATGGTAGCACGCTGATCGGTGTGTTGCCCTGCTGTTCGCGCCCCTTGTCGAGCGTCTGCAGCCAGCAGGAGATGTTGAGCATCTTCTCGCGCATGAACAGACGTGTCAGCGCCCGGTATTCCCAGTTGGCCGTGCCGGAGATCATCAGGATCCGCGCGTTGTCGTCGAGGACTTTCACCCGCAGCGGTGCAGCGGGTTGGTTGTCTTCCTGATTCGACTCATCGGCGATCGGAGCCACGCGGACATTGTAGGCGCGCATTCCAGGTTCCTCAGGGACATGGGTAAATGTTAGTCTCTGCTGGCCATCGCCGTCCTCGGGAATGGTGACGTCGAGCGTGTCCAGCACGACCTGTTGCGCCTCGCCACCATCGGCGTCCACTTTGACCTCGACGAGCTCGACTTTGACGTCCTCCCCGGCGAAGCCCTGGGCTCGGAGCACGGCCTGAATTTCGAAAGGATCACTCTTCCAGACCTGTGGGTCCGCGTAGATCTGCTGGATGCTCAGGTTGCGTGGGCGGGTGGGATCGCCGACGCCGACGATGAACAGTGGGACACCACGCTTCTTGGCCGAGGCGGCCGCCTGCGCCATGTCGCCGGCACCGTTGTGTTGGCCGTCGGTAAAGATGATGACTGCCGAGGTGAGTTTTTCTGACAGCCCCTCTTGGATGGCGCGGCTCAAGTCGGTGCCAGTGCCGGAGGGGGCGAGTGCAGGGACGTTTAGTAAATCTTCGGTCAAACTCCCCTCCTCTGCAGCCTCAACCCCGTCTGCTCCTGCGACGTTGTTCTGGGTGAGGTCGACCTCGATCACCCGGTCGGAGAAATCGAGAACGCGCAGGCGGCCTTTTTTCTCTAGAGCTTTGAGAAAGGCCTTCTCATCGGCGTCGAGGATGCGATTGACGATCTCAGCGCGCTTAGGCTTGTCGCTGCGGACCTGGTCTGGGGTTTTCCCGAGCACCATCGAGGCCGATTTCGCGGCGGCGGGGTCGCTGTAGGCATCGCTGATATTCATCGAGTCCGAGGCATCACGGACCAGCGCAAGAACAGGTCGCTGTGAGCGCGATTTCGTGTAGCTGACTGAGGGATCGAGGTAGACCACTAACAGGATCAGAAGAACCAAGATCCGGAATACCGAGATCAGGTGCTTCGCCCACATCGGGCAGGCGGTGTTCTCGCGGCGGTAGGTGCGCACCGTGAGGACGACCAGGCCGAGGGCGACGGCGATGAGCACAAACACGCCCCAAGACTGCGGCATGTTGGTGAAGCTGAGCTCGACCTCGGCATCCTCCGGGATGGAGGAACCGTCGAAGCCTAGGAATTTGAGCCAGGTAGCGTTGGCTTGGGCTAGAAACATCAATGGGTAGATTTAGCGGGAGAAGATCGGGAGCATGTCGTTGGGCATTTGCAGGATGATGGTAGCCATCGCGGTGGCGAACTCCCCACCGTAGCTCGAGCTCCATGATCCGTTTTTGGTCTGCTTCTTGAGGAGCGTGTCGCGGATGTATGGATACCACTCGTTCCACCACTTCCCGCCAGCATGCCACATCGCTTGCACCGCGTAGTAGTGACCGTAGAAATAGTAATGGTTGCCGAGCCCGTTGCGGTTGCGCTTGAGATACTCCAGGCCGCGCTCGATCTCCTCGCCCTCGTAGATTCCGGCGCTAAAGAGCGAAACTAAACCAGCCCCAGTGAGCGGGAAGGTCGAATGACCACCGTTGAGCGTGTAGCGGAAACTACCGTCGCCTGCCTGGCTCTTCTTAACGTATTCGATCGTCTTGTCGCGCACCTTGTCCGGCACGTTCAGGCCAGCATCACGTGCCGCACGCAAAGCCATCACCTGGCAGACGGTGACGGAAAGATCCGCGTCAGATTTGACCGGGCGGTAGCGCCAGCCGCCTTGGTCATTCTGCGCAGCGATGGTGCAGTTAACCGCTAGCTTGAGCTTTTCCCCGAGTTCGCGTTTGCCCGACATGCCGTAGGCCTGCGAGAGGCACAGCATGGCAAATCCATGGCCATACATGTTGCCAATCCCGTTAACCCCGCGGGCGATGTAGCCTGATTTCTGCGTTTGGCGCGCTAGGAAATCTGCTGCATCGGCGACATTTTTCCCATAGGTGCCGATACCAGGCGTGCTGCCGGCCGACATGAATGCGAGCCCTCCGAGACCAGCGATCCCGACCGATCCAGGGTAGCCGCCGGTGCCAAAAGCCCCGCGGTTGTTGCCGAGGGTCACCTGCCGTCCGGCGAGGTAGCGCAGACCGCGATCGATGCATTTCTTGGTCTCTGGGGTGAGCAGTTCATCGGCGGTCTTCTCCTTCTCAGCCTTGTCGCCATCCGCTGCGACCGCGCTGCTCACGCCGATGAGTGGCAGGGCACCGAGTAAGCTGCCCCTACGCAAGAATTGTCGTCGGGTGGTGGAGCTGTGTGGGATCTCGTTTTTCATCGTCTCGATAGGGTTATAGGATCACTCAGTCTCTGCGAGGCCAATACGAATCCCGAAAGCTTCGAGGATCGGCAGCGCATCCGCCCGACGATGCATCTCAACCATTTTGACTAATACCTCGTCGGCCGCGTCTTCGCCGACGGTGATCACGTTGGCGATCGACTTGCTGAGCGTTTTCGAGCTGACCGCCTCCAGCTCGCCGAAACTTTTCTCGAGCCCGGCGCGCATCTCCTCTTCTGGTGCCCCCAGCGCCACCATCCGTTGGGCGATCGCCTCCAATTGTTTGCCAACAGTGTCGAAGGCCTTACCTGCCTCAGTAGCACTCGCAGCATCCGTGACGGAGGCGAGTTGGCTATAGACTGATACCAGCAGGCCACGCGCCTCGGCGGCCAGTTTCTCGTAGTCGGATTCTTGCTTCGCCTGCATCTCTGCCTGATCCGCTTGCGGCGTGACGACCGTCTCACCTTCCTTGCGCGACCGCAACGCATGCACTTGGCGGAAGCCAGCGGAAAACAGATTCTCACCATCGGTGTAGAGGTTCCCGAGCGGTGGAGCACCCTCCGCCATCTCGACTGGAATCGTTTCAATGATCGAGCCGTCGAGGGTGGAGATGTGGAGGATCGAGCGCTGCAGCGGAATGAAAATCCCACTGGTGGTCAACATCCCGCGGGCAAAAGACGGTTCGTCGAGTGGTCTTTCCCAGAGGAAGCGTCCGCCCTCGAGGCGATAGCCGCGCACCACTCCAGGGCCGGCAACGCACACCACGCCTTCAAATACCCCGAGCACGTATTCGCTCGAGGGTTCGTTCTCGATCGGGGTGCGGGCGGTGTCCCAAACGACTCTGCCGGTGCGGCGATCGAGACCCGCCATGAAATTGAAATCGGAAGCGGCGAACACGATGGTGTTGCCCGCTGGGATGATCGTCTCGTCTTTCCACCCGTCGAGCGAGACGGTCTGGACGCCGTAGAAGCGCATGTTGTTGCGGCTATTCTGATCAACTTTCTGCGGCGAGGTGCGCGGGTAAGCCATCGCCCAGTTGAGCGAGCCAGAGATCGCATCGACCGAGGCGGCAATGCCAGCACCGGTAGCGACGTAAGCCTCACCTCCATCGATCGCAATCCGCACTGGGGAATTTTGAGAGGTCTGCCCGGCGGGCTCGTCGGCCAGGAACGAGCGCCACAGCACCTCACCCGTCTCGGGGCTCAAACCGAACAGCCACAGCGAAGTCGCCTCGTAGGCTGGCACGACCATGAGAGATCCATAGGGCACCGGAGAACCTGCGAAGGCCATCTTGCGCTTAGAGTCGGGCATCATCTCGCTAGGTTTAAGGGTCCAGAGAATTTTTCCATTGTTGGCGTGGTAGGCATAGAGCCGGTTCTCCCGGGCGCGCCCGACGTTCGATCCCTGATCCCCACCAAACCGCTGGAAGCGACGCACCATCGGTTCATCCGCCTCGAGGCCCGCCTGGTCTAGGTCACCGTCCTCGTAGAAATCGGTCGGCTTTCCCTGCACCACCATGATCTTGTCGCCGACGATCGACATCGACTGATTCAGAGTATCATCGAAGCTCATCATCTCGCGCTCGCCCGCGGGTTTTGCCAGTGCGGCGCTCGACGATCGGCCGTAGCTGCGGTAGCGCGTCGCCGCCGCCGAACCCGGATCCTCAGGGTACTCATTGCGGGCACCAAACCAGACAACCTCTCCGGTCGCTGCGATGCAGCAGACGATTTTTTCGTCAGTCTTAAAGTAGACCTTGCCGTCGTTCATCAGCATCTGGCTCACTGGTAGCCAACTGTGCTTCTTCCACTTACCCACGATCTCCTCGTCAGTGGCTGGCGCTTTCGGTTTTGACTGGTTGACGTTTCCACTAAACGGATCGCGCTGGATGATCTTGGCGATGTTGGCATCACTCGGCGCTGAGTTGCTGCGCGCGCCGGCCTCCTGCTGAGCTTGACGAATCGCATCCCACTCCGGCGTGTCCGGATAGGTCAATTCGTAGGCTTGCTCCCAGTCGCGGATCAGCCCTCCAGAAAATTCTTTCCGCGGCTCCGGCATCAGCCCTCGTCGCGCCGGTCCGCCTTGCGGCAGTGTCCACGACGCGGCACCTTCGACCACGGCAATGCGCTGGGTCGAAATTCGTTGGATATCTTTCTCTACCAGACGGATCACAGCGACCGGGACTGGTGGGATCGGCTGGCTCTTAATCTCCGCCAGTATCTCGCGGGCGAGTTTCTCGTCGCCGACACGCGCGTTCACCGCAGCGAGGCGCAAGTTGATCTCCCCGCTCTTGACCGTGGGATCCGGGTATTCGTTGGCGATCTTCGAGAGCAGTCTGGCCGCGGGCAAAAATTCGCCGCGGTCGAGCTTGAGACAGGCTAACTCGAAGGCAGCCTCATCGCCCAGCTTGCTAAGGAAAAAACGGCGCACGACCTCGGCGAGCGCCGACTCCCGGTTTTTCGCATCCGCGGAATTCATGAGCGCACGCGCTTCGCCATCTGCCTTCAGCCGATAGGCCGCCAAGCCCTCGGGTGGCAGCGATGCGAGGGTCGATTCGATGTCACCGCTGACCGAACGATATTTCTGGTAGAGGTTGTGCGTGGTCGTCTGCTTCCATTCCTCGCGGGTGAAGACCTGATCACCACTCTCGTCGATGACCCGCTGCCACAAGATCGAAGCCAGATCGTAACGTTTCTGCTGCACGAACTGTTCCGCTTGCACGAGGATCTCTTCTGAACCCGAGTCCGTTTTCATCTCTGCCCCAGCCAACTGCCCAGCCTTGTCGGTCGCGCTGCCAAACGGATCCGCCGCAGCGAGTTGGAGCTGGACTCCACCCTCGACGATAATCTGTGCCCCAACCAAGCCGGTGAAGAGCAGCGAGAAAACAACGACGAAACCGTGCACAGCGCACCGCACTCCGCGCCTGCTACGTTCGAGATTGAGGGATGTGGTTATCATCAGTTTCATCTACGTGCCCCCAGCCACCAACCATACATTAATTCGATACAAAGCAAAGCTGCCAACACGTAGAGAACCGGCTTCCAGAACTCGTTCTTCGCCTCGGAAGGCCTCAGATCTAACACCGGTTGCCCGGCATCGATCAAGCTGATCTTATCCCCGAGATCGAGTGCGAGATTAGCAGCAGGCACCCGCCGTAGGGCACTCTCTTCAGGATCGGTATTCGCGGCAAACAGAACCGTTCGCTCGGGCTGCGCCTCGCTACTACCCTCGAGCGCCATCCGGTAGAAGCCCCGTTGTCTGGTGTCGTCGAAGTCGACATTCCACATCGTCGCCGAACTCGCGGCACCAGCCGGTGGACGCGCGGGGACACGTTCGGGGTTGCCACCTGGCGCGGTCACCGTGACCTCGGGCTTGGCTCTGGTGAGATCGATCTCATGGGCAATCGACTGCCCGACCGCGATCTGACCTGCCTTGGCATTGCTGCGCGCCATGTAACGAGTCATCTCCTGCGCCGAGATGATGAAACTCGGAGCCTCTTCTGGCCAGTTGTTCCAGTCGGGATCCATCGGCGTTGCCATGACCATCACCCGACCGTCGCCGACCTTGGAATCAATCATCGCCGGCGACTTGCCATCCCCCGTGAGAGACAACACCACTGTCGTGCGGCCATCAGCAAGCGCAGCCGCATTCGGCACGCACTCCCACCAGCGGAAAATCTTCACGCCCTCGAGCAGTTTGGCATTCTCCTCGGCGAAATACTGCATCACCGGGTGATTCGATTTCTCAATGTTGAAGAACACCCATTGCTCCTCCGTCTCATCGCCACCAATGACATTGAGCTTGGCTGGGAAAACCCCCTCCCCGTCTTTATAGAGGACGGTGTTGTAGAAGTCCTCGTCGATCTGGTCGCCGAGAGTGAAAATCAGTCCTCCTCCAGCACGCACCCACTCCTCCAAGCTCGCGACCCGCGCCTCGCTGATCCGGTAGAGGTTCGCGATGAAAATCACCTGGTAGTCGTTCAGTTCGAGCGTTTCGAAATCGTTGTCGTCGACCACCTTGAGCTGCACCCCAGAACTGGTGCTGCCCTCGGGAGCCAGCGCCCGGCTCATGAAAAAGGTCTCGCCACGGCCGAAGGAACCGTTCGGGTCGCCATCGACGATCAGGGTCTGGATCCCGCGCACCGTGCGCGCCGGGAAAAATCGAGTATTGTCCTCCTCGAGCACATCACCAGTCGCCTCGGCCAAGGTCGCTTTGATCGCCACCGGCTCCGGTTCGCCCTCGCCTTCGATCGCTGGAGCAAACGTGAAAGTGAATGGCACGGCCCCGGTCTGGCCCGGTTCGATGCGGTCGATCGTGCCATCGAGCGGCAACGATTCATCCGCAGCAAAACGAACTTTCACGTCCAGCGCGGGCTTCGTGCCGCGGTTGCGCACCACGACCTCGAAGTTGGTGGTGACACCAGCAATCAAAGCCTTGTCGATCGCAGCGATCTCTTCGATCGCCAAGTTCTCTTCCCCCTCTTTGCCGACGTCGATGACGAAACAACCAGCCGTGGTCTCCGCGATGCGCTTCATCGTTGCAACCACACCCGCATCGGCGGTCTCACCTGTACCAGCCCAATCGCGCTCGCGCAGATCGCTCAACAGGTACACCACCCGGTTCACCGACGCATCCCCGTCCGCGACCTTATTTTCGACGAATGCTAGAGCAGCCTCGAGGTTGCCACCCCCGTCCGACGACTTGAGGTTTTTGATATCGTCGACGATCTCCGTCTCGGTGTTCTCGTTCAACGGCGTGCTGTCATAGAGCATTTTTCCAGGATCCGAGGTCAGCACCAAGGTAAGAGAATCGTCCGTGCCGGCACCGACCAAGTCGGTCACCCACTTCTCGAGCGCGACCTTGGATGCCTCCATCGAGGTCTGCCCCCCGGCCTTCGCCTGCATGCTCAGGGAGTCGTCGAGGACGATGATCCGCTCGTAGCGTGCGTCGTTGAATAACCCAGCTCCAGTCCCGGAGGAGAAAAACGGACGCGCCAGCAGGAATCCGATCAGCCCCATTGCCAGGCAGCGCATCAGCAGGAGGATGAACTCCTCGAGCTTCACCTTGCGGCGGTTGAGCTTCTGCGCCTCGATCAAAAAATCCATCGCCGCCCAATCGACGCGCTTGAAGCGGCGTTTGTTGAGCAGGTGGATAATGATCGGCGAGGCGATCGCGATCAAGCCGCCGATGAACAGCGCTGGACTGGTTAGAAAGCTTCCCATCGTTTAGCGAGCCCTCCCCTTGCGCGTGTGTTTCTTGCGGAATGCGAGGTAACTGGTGAGCGCTGCGTCCAGTGGTTCGCTGGTGTTGATCAATTTGTAGTCGACTCCGAGACCATCGCAGAGCTTGCGGGTCTTGGCCATGAATTCGTTGACGATCTTCAGGTAAGACTTCCGCAATGCGCGCGGGTCAGCGTGCACCTCGTCGACAGATTCCAGACCGATGAAACGCGTGTGGTCCTCGAACGGGAAACTGATTTCGTCATCATCCATCACGTGGAATAAGATCACCTCGTGGCGGCGCAGCCGGAACTGCTGCAGCGATTCGCGCAACTGGTCGATGTCGGTAAAGAAATCCGAGATCAGGATCACCATCCCACGCTGGCGGATCTGCTGGGCGAGCTCGAGGAACACGTCGCCGACATCCGTCTTGTCATCCAATTCTGTGTTCTCGAGCACCTCGACCATCTGCTTGAGGTGGTTCGGGCGCGAGCTCGGCGGCAGGTTCATGCGCACCTTGGTATCGAAAGTCACCAGGCCGACCGAATCCTGCTGGCGCTGCAGCAACTGGGTCAGGACAGCCGCGATGGTCGCCGCGTAGTCGAACTTACGCCAACCATGCCCCTTGTAACTCATCGACTTGCTGCAATCGACGATCACCGTCGACTTCAGGTTCGTCTCTTCCTCGTATTCCTTGATGTAGAGCCGGTCGGTCTTCGCCCAGACATTCCAGTCGATGTGCTTCAGCTCGTCGCCCGGCGAATACTCCCGGTGCCCAGCGAACTCGATCGCGAACCCGTTGTAGGGGCTGCGGTGCGCGCCGGTGATAAAACCTTCCACGACGTGGCGTGCGCGCACGTCGAGGCGCTTGATCCGTTCGAGAATTTTCGGATCGAGGTAGTTCGGAGTTTCAGTTGCCGCCATCGATGGGGTTGGGTCTCTGGGTCTGGCAGCTGGCAACCGGTGATTCGGGTGCTCGCTACTTGTTAGAATAAATTAGGCCGCGCTGAATGCGGGGGCGAGTTCCGGGACGACCTTGTCGTCGTCATGACGCTCCGGGATGTGCTCGAGCAGACGCTTCACCACCTCGTCGCTGGTGATGCCACTCGACTCCGCGTTGAAGGTGGTGATGATGCGGTGGCGCAACACCGGGGTCGCGATCTCACGCACGTCATCGATGGTTGCGAACGAGCGCCCTTCCATGACCGCACGAGCCTTGGCTCCGAGGAGCAGGAACTGCACCGCACGCGGTCCAGCTCCCCAGCTGAGCAGATCAGGGATAAAGTCAGGAACGCCGTCGTCGCCGTCCATCACGCGGGTCGCACGCACCAGGCGTAGAGCATAGTGAATCACGTGCGGTGGCACTGGCACACGCCGCACCAGCGCCTGGATATCCTTAATCTCATCACCGGAGAGAATTTCGTTCACCGTGGCCTCACCACCGGCGGTTGTCATGTCAGCGATCTTGTATTCCTCCGCGTAACTCGGGTATTTCACGAAAACCTTGAACATGAAACGATCCTGCTGCGCCTCGGGAAGCGTGTAGGTGCCCTCTTGCTCGATCGGGTTTTGTGTGGCTAGCACGAAGAATGGATCTGGCAGCGGGTTGCGCACACCTCCGATCGTGACTTGCCGCTCCTGCATCGCCTCGAGCATGGCAGCCTGAGTCTTGGGCGGCGTGCGGTTGATCTCGTCCGCCAGCACGATGTTCGAGAAAATCGGTCCCTTGAGAAATTTGAACTCCCGTCCGCCGCTCAGCTTGTCCTCTTGAATGACCTCCGTGCCGGTAATATCAGAAGGCATCAAGTCAGGAGTGAACTGAATCCGGTTAAAATCTAAACGTAAAGACTTCGCCAAAGTGCTGACCATCAAAGTCTTGGCCAAGCCAGGAACCCCTTCGAGCAAGCAGTGGCCGCGGGAGAAGATCGCCATCACCAGTTGGTCAATCACCTCGCTCTGACCGACAATCACCTTGCTCAACTCCGAGCGGATATTGGCGGTCGCGGTTTTGACGGTTTCGAGAGCCTTGAGGTCCTCATCGGAAAAAGTTTCTTGGTTGGTAGAATCAGACATCGTTCGGGTCTTCCGGGCGGTTTTGGGGTTTTAGTAGTGAAAAACGGTTAAAAGGTGGCGCAGCATACCCGTAAACGGCCTGCTGCACCAAAGTCTTAGCAGGATTCGTCCCATGTAGAGCGATTCTGTTCAATCGAATTGTCTGAAATATAAGTCGCTGGAAATTTCGCGCCCGACGAAAAGTTTTTAAATTTTCTTCAGCGATCGATGCAGCGCTGAAATCACATTTCCACCGCCAGAGCTTTAAAAAGCCGGGCTCCTGGTCGCTATTCGCCGATTTTTGCTCGTTTCGCATCACTCGCGATCGCCTCTGGGCTAAAAATCCCACGCTGCCGACACTGCTGAGCTTCGAGGTGTTCACGGCGAGCGGTTCAAGGTGTTGAGAACAAGGGACCTGGGTCGTCTCGCCCCGTCACTAAAAAACTCGCAGCGAGACGCCCCAAGCGTCTTAATCAAGGGCATCAGCTAGGACTCCATGTTTCACAAAACTTGGTGCTTACCTGTATGCCAAGACAATCATCTACCGCGCCAAACACCACCACGATACCAGACCTAACTTCGAGATCTTCAACGCCCCCGACTTCATCGCCGCCGATCTTCTCCACATCCCCCCAAAGGCCAACAATGCCAAGCCGGGAAAACAACGCAAGGGGACAGTCCCCTTGCGTTGTTTTGGCTTGCGCTAGGGGCTGCCCCCCGCTATGATTACATCATGAGACGGACGCGGAAGTTTTTGCTGAATATCAGACAGGATCGGGAGGTGCCTGATGGAGTCCGGTTTGTACATGTTGTTTCTCGGACGGCGGGGCAGGAAATTTTG
>JBLHKE010000068.1:0-17072 GCA_047619485.1 Verrucomicrobiales bacterium
TACCGTTCTAGACACTCGCAAGCGCGCTGCGAGACGCCGCGCCATCGCTTCGATTTCGTCACTGACCGGACTGACCCCACGACTGCACAAGCGTCGCGCTGCCCACCAGCGAACCACGAGCCGCACGGTAAAAATCAACACTCCGACGATCCAGACCACGACCATGCCCGGCAACCATTGACTCACCCGCTCGTGCCAAGAAGCCTGTTCAAAACCCGGAGCGGACACGTCCGCGATGTTCGTTGGTCGTCCGGGTTCTTCCGGCGATCCGATCACTGCGATCTCGTTGGAGGGAGCCGCCTCCACACCTCCCGCCACCACTGGCAGCGGCGGACGTTCGAGCTGCAGAAAAAATGTCGCGCCCACGGCAGCCAACAAAACGCTGAGCGCGAAGCAACCAGCGAGGTATTTCCACTGCGGTCGCGCCCTCCAGGTCAGGGCGAGGAAGAGCGAGTAAAGCATCGCCACGGCGAGACCCTGCCAAGTCGAATGCACCAGCGACCAGCCGAGAGCATCAGTAATAGCGTCGTTCATTGATCCTCCTTTTCCTGATCGGCTTCCATTCGGTCGAGGAGGTGACGGATCTCATCGATCTCCTCCTGACTCGATTTTTTCGAACTCAATACCTGCATCACCAGCGCCTGCGAACTCCCACCAAAAGCCTTGTGCAGAAATTCCGAAACCAGACGCCGCTGCACCGGAGCGCGCCGAACGGCAGCACGGTAGACATGCGAACGCCGCGAATCATCGCGCGCGCAGAATCCCTTCTCAGTCATGTTCTGCAGCAGCTTGAGCGTCGTCGTGTAGCCGACCTCCTTGTGCTCATCAAGCGCTTCGTGCACCTCGCGAACCGTGCTCGCGCCGCGATCCCATAGCACACACAGCAGTTCTAACTCCGCGCCTGTAGGCTTTTTTTCAGCCAATTTTTTGCGTTTCATCGCCACCATCAAAGTACGACACTCGTCGGACTTAAATAGAAATACGACGCCCGTCGTAGATTGTCAAGCGCTGGGCGCGAAGGTGGCGATTGCTTTGCTGGGCTGTGGAAGGTAGAGAATGATCTACTTTCTGAAAACCGACGACCAACAGCCGAAAAAAGCGAGCCGCCTCTGGCAGGCGAACTTCCCCTTTGCACCCTCAAATGTGCCGTTCTTCTACGGCTGGGTGATCGTCGCGATCGCCACGATGGCGATCCTGTTCTCGATCCCTGGACAGACGATGGGCTTCGCGGTGTTCACCGACATCCTCATCGAGCAGCTAGGGCTGTCGCGCGTGCAGTTGAGCTTTGCGTATTTCATCGGCACGATCTTCAGCGGTTTCACACTGCCTTACCTCGGACGGGTTTTCGACCGGCTCGGCGCGCGGCGTATGGTCGTCTACTCATCCGTCGCCACCGCGATCGTCCTGGTCTACCTCTCGCAATCGCGGCGCATCCTAGATGCTGTGCCAGACTTCATCGGTCGAACAGTGGCGGCCTTCATCATCATCACGATCGGGTTCTACCTGATCCGCGCCTCGGCGCAGGGCGTGCTGACCTTGTCCGGGCGCAACGCGATCGGCAAATGGTTCGACTACAACCGCGGCAAGGCGCTCGCGGTGAGTGGTGTCGCCGTCGCCTTCGGGTTCGCTTTTGCACCCCGCGCCCTCGATTTTCTGATCAGCCTCTTCGGGTGGAGCGGTGCGTGGATTTTTCTTGGTGTAATCACGCTGGGTTTGATGGCGACGCTCGGCTGGGTTTTCATCCGCGACAACCCGGAAGAGTGCGGGTTGGTGATGGACGGACTGTCCGCCTCGAACAAGGTGCGCCGGCACAACGCGGATGCGATCGCGCACCGCGACTACACGCGGGCTGAGGCGCTCGGCACCTGGGCATTCTGGGCATTCAATCTATCGTTCGCCTTCTGGTCGATGTTCGGCACCGCAGCGACTTTCCACATTGTGTCGATCGGCGAGTCGACCGGGCACCCGCGCGCGGAGATCATCGGTTACTTCGTCCCAATGGCGGTGATCAGCGTGATGATGAACGTGTTCTGTGGTTGGGCGAGCACCTACATGCGCCTGAAATACCTGCTCATCATGATGAACCTTGCTGCGCTGGCAGGTTTCTACGGCACCTTGGAACTTGAGACGAAATTCGGACTGTGGTGCTTTATCGGTGGCTACGGTGTCTGCGGCGGAGCCTTCGCAGCTCTCACGGGCATCGTCTGGCCACGCTTCTTCGGACGGGCGTCGCTAGGCGCAATCAGCGGCGTCGGGATGTCGTCCATGGTGATCGCCAGCGCCATCGGGCCGCTCTTTTTCAGCCTGAGTAAGTACTACACTGGTGGCTATGAGACATCGCTCTACCTGAGCGCCATCTTCCCCGCGATGTTGTTGGTCGGTTCGTTCTGGGCGGACAACCCGCAGCGCGGAGAGGGATAGGAGGACGGGCTGGGAGAAGACTGCTAGGAGCCTGTCGGACTTAGAGGATTCGAGCAAAACGTTTTAGAATTCCGATCCAGATCCGTTTGCTGGGGAGGATTTAAATGGATTTAATGACGATTCAGCGGGCGGATCTGGGCGAATTCTAAAATGATTCTTGCCGGAGCGGGTAAGTCCGACAGGCTCCTAGCAAGTGTCTGGTACTAATTCCGACTGAGGACGAGGTCGGTGAGGATGACCTGAACGAGCTTACCGACCTCATCGGTGACTGACATTTTCTAGCCAAGAGCTCGGGACAGGTTTGCCGGGCACGTATGCCGGATTCTGATGGTAGGAGACCCCGTCCCAGTGCCAGAACACGGTGGCTTCCCACAACAACCCTTTGGTGGCGACTCCCTGTACTCCGCCTGCGCTGAGAGACTGGTCGGTGGCGAACTTGTCCTTCACGCTGCCGTTCACCTCGATTGCTTGGATCGTCAGGGCGCCGTTGCGCCACTCTCCGTTTAAGCCTGGTGTATTATTTTTCACATCGCCGGTATTGGTAGGAATGACTCCGCCGACCTTGATGGCATCATTGTCGAAGCTGAGCGACAAACTGGTGAGCGGAATAGTCCCGGCGACACCTCTGGAGCTGTAGACTGGGAGATCTGCTAGCTGGGTGTCGTCGTAAGATTTCACTGGGGTGTAGGTTGCCGGATTCTTGCTGTCGTAGTTCGAGTTGATGACGATTTTCGCTCCGGGTGATAGATCTGCATTGGCGACGATCAGCTTGAATTTTTTCCCGGCTGAAACCGCGTCATCGATGTTCTTGAGCTCACTTGTAAGCAGGTTGAAGAAATCGATCTCGGTGACGCCGTATTCGTCGTCGTATTCATGGACATGCCCTCCGGTTTTGCCGGCGTTGATCTTAGCGATGAAGGTGCTGGTGTCCACGTCGATGTGTCCGCCGATCAGACCCGGTTCCTCTGGCAGACCCGGTTCCTCTGGGTTCGTCGAGGAGGGGGCGGATGACGGTTCACTGGGAAGAAACCAGTGGTGGTAGAGGCTTGGTGCGTAGACACGAGCGATGACCTCGGTCGTCCCAGCTGGTAGCCGGAAGGGGCCGTTGTAATACCTGGTGGAAATTGGCTCACCGTCAGCGCCGACGCTGGGGTCTGAGCCATCGGTCGTGTAGAAAATACGCGTCCCGAATGGCGTATCACCAAAATCGGTCTGGCGCGAGATGGTGACCGTCTTAGTCTTGGATCGTCCGGCAGCTGACGTGATCTCGACTAGCGGAGGACGCAGCTGGATCTTGGTCGCGGTGAGAATAGTCCTCACCGGTTCAGCATCGGTAACGATTTCGGGATTGTGGCTCGTGGCGTAGACCTCGACAACCAGTGTGTCACTCAGCCCCCAGTCGTCGATCGATAATGAAATGTCTTGACCTGGAAATCCGCCGCTGAATGGACCGCTCGTGATGACGGACGTTGACGCCTGCGGAGTGTCTTTGCCTTGCAGCGCCCATGCGACTTCGAACACTCTGGAATTTTGAAATTGGGCCGGGATGGACGAACTGTTCACCAGTTCGATCTTGCCGGGGCGAACCTCGGCCGGTTGCACGTAACTGCCTGATTCGGTCGCTCCGCCCAGGCTGACATAGTTATAAGTCTGTTTGGGGAAGACCAGCGAGGTGATGAGCTGAACGGGATCTGTTTTGTAGCTGCCCATGGTATCTGAGCTGTCGAGCCAGCGCTCGGCATCGGCGGTGACTGTCCGGGTCAACAGGACAGTTCCGGGATCGATCGAGAATGGCCCACGATAGCGAAGCCAGATACTTTCACGGACGGAGTAGATTATCTCACCGGCCCCGGCCGGATTGGGGTTGCTGAGTGTTAACTCGAGATCCTCGTAGTCCATGAGGGAATACGTGTCCGGCGAAACGGATATTTCTGGTGGGTTGAGCTGGATGGGGCGTGGACCCGATGGGGGCTGCTGGATCACGACACCCCTCGCATCAATCGTTTCAATGCTGCGCTTCTTATCGACGGCGGTAGGCTCTTCTTTGAAATCCCAAACCCACTGAGAGTCCCCCTTTTTCGAATAGGCGACAACTAGAGTTCTATCTCGCTCGGGCTCTTCGATCACCGGCTCCGAGCTATCGATTAAAAACTCTTTGATCCCGGGCTTTCCCTGATGAGCGATCACGAACTTGTTCTTGGTCACTTCCCACAGAACCCTCGACGTTGGCTTAGCTGCCTCGTCCCACGTCTGCATGACAGGAGTCATCCGTAGATCGAAGAAACCAGACCGGACTCCCACGAGTTGATCCGCCTGATCAGAACTGATCGAGGACTTCAATCGTATCAGGACTTCGCTAGCCGAGCTGGCGTCTTCCAGATCGCCTCCGTTGGCAACAAACAACGCGACCGCCGAATTGAGCGTGTGCACCTCGTGGTCTAATTTTTTGTCCTTCGTTGAGTTGATCACGCCGGGGAGGATCATTATTGCTAAGCTTGCGAGAATGCCGATACAGGCGATCACTACAAGGAGTTCCACTAATGCGAACGCTCGCTGTGAGCGTGAAATTTCTACTGTTTTCATCGGATTCTCTCGTGACGGTTACCATAGATCGAAATGAAAAATTCATTTCCCTCCCCCTTCTGCATGGGAGTAAAATACGCAATTTTTAATAAATAGTCAATATTAAAATTATGAAAATTATTAATTAATTAATTGCGATAATAATGCGCTAATAATGGAAAATGGGGGGAGTTATTTGGCTGCAGAGCCTGCCGCAGGGGGATCAAGTAAACATTTGAACTGGGGCGTCGATCGGAGGTGATCCTGCGGTTCTTACTCGTTCTCTAAATTCGCTTCGCGTTCGAACTGGGCTACTCGCTCGGGCAATGCGAGTCGACCTCGGGCGAATTTGGCGGCTTCGGTTTCTGGAAAATCCCAGCGGCAGCGGTTGTAGCGGCGGAAGACTAGAAGGATATTTTTAGAGCGACCGTCAAGTGCCTGATACTAATTCCGACTTGAGGGTCGACAGCTGAAAAGCTAAAGGGCAGAATTTTCCCAACATGAATACTTTGAAAGTTGGCATCATCGGATATGGCTGGGTCGCCTCGGCGCACATCGAAGCCATCAACAACTGCGCTGCCGCGGAGGTGGCGGCGGTCTATTCTTCGCGAGAGATTTCTCCGGGAGAGGGGATCACGGTTTTCTCTGATCTAGATACGATGCTCGCAGATGATTCGATCGATGTGATCTCGATCTGCAGCTACCCGAACCAGCACAAGTCGCAGGCGATCGCTGCGGCAAAGGCTGGCAAGCATTTGATCATCGAGAAGCCGCTGGCACTTTCGATGGCCGACTGTCGTGAGATCGAGCAGGCGGTGAAGGAGGCGGGGGTGCAGGTGTGCGTGTGTTTTGAATGCCGGTTCTCGAGCCAGTTTCTGACGACCAAGGCGGTGATCGACGAGGGCTTGCTGGGTGACATCCACTATGGCGAGGTCGATTACTATCACGGCATCGGCCCGTGGTATGGTCAGTTCCGCTGGAACACTACCAAAGAGAATGGCGGCAGCAGCCTGCTATCGGCCGGCTGTCACGCGATGGATGCGTTGTTGCTGTGCATGGGATCGGAGGTCGAGTCCGTGACCAGCTCGGCGACGGGTTCCAAGAACGCGGATTTTGCGAGTTACGAATACCCGACCACCAGCGTGACGATCGTAAATTTCGCCGACGGCCGGATCGGCAAGGTCGCGTCCGTGATCGATTGCCTACAGCCGTACTATTTTCACACCCACCTAGTGGGGAGCGAGGGAAGCTTGCTCGACAAGCGTTTCCACTCGACCAAGCTCGGCGGGTTGGACAAGAACGTCTGGAGCGAGTTGTCGATGAAACTGCTCGATTCTGGTGATGTGTCGGACCATCCATACGAAACGCAGTTCGGGGCATTCTTTGACGCGCTCGGGCGTGGTGAGGCGATGCCGCTCACTAGTTTAGAAGATGCAATGCGCTCGTTCGAGCTGATCTTCGCGGCCGATCTTTCTGCGCGGGAGAAGCGCAAAGTCGAACTTGCCGAGATCCGTGGATAACAATAAGACAGCATTTGTGATCGTCGCGCACCCCGACAACATCGAGTTCATGGCGGCGGGGACTTTGCTGCTGCTGAAGGCGACGTTAAATTAGTGTCTCCTAAAAGAAGAAAACGACGCTGCTATCGCTAGGGGTATGAGACGACTTCGATCAGCTTTGTTGGGGGGGAGACGCCTACTGCCAAGCGCTACCATGTGGTATCGCGGGTGGTTGGGAGTGAGTTGGTTTTCGCGGTTATGGCGGACCTTGGCTCATGAGGCTTCGGTTTTTTCGGGCGGTTAATGTGGGTTCCGTCCTGATGCTGGCGGGGCGCTCACGCTCCGGTTCACTAAAGGCCCTTCAATGAGGCTTCGAGGTTTTTGATCACGAGATCGCCCATCGTCGTCGCGCTCTCGAAACCGATATCGTCGTGGTATTCGGCCAGCTCTTGGGCGAGCTGCCTGATCTTGTTCTCCGGCGCAAGCACCTCGCGGCACATGATCTTAAACAGCTCGCCGAGACGGCGCTCGGCGATGCGCATGCGGCTGGCCATGAGGTTGCGCTCCTCGTTCTGGTACTGGCGGATGGTCGCCCGGTTGAGGCGGCTAGTGACCAGCTCCACCACCGGTAGATTGTCTTTGAAAAACTGCGCTAGGTAGATGTTGCGACGCCCCTCATAGCTCTGCTGGTCGAAATCGATCGAGCGCACGCGGTACTGCACCTCCTCGAAGTCGGGGGTAATTTCGATGACGTAATTGACCGAGCGCATATCGCCTAATAAACGCATAAAACAGCGCTCATTAAACTTGACGAACTCCTTCGCTACGCGCACCCGGTTGATCTCCGCGCGGGTTATGTGGTCGTTCATGAAGACGTCCCCGGGGATGCCGGCGATGTGCTCCTCGATGAGGGTGCCCTCGTGCACCATGTAGTTGATGCGGTTGGGCGAGAGGATGTGCTCGAGCTCGAGGCCGTAGATGCGGGAGGCGTCGGCCACCTTGACGTAGTAGTGGTCGAAGTTGTCGTTGTAGCGGTTGACGATGCGCACTCGGAAGGGCTTCGAATTGCCGAACTGGCCGAAGTCAACGCGGTCGACGTCGAGGTGCTCCGCGAGGCTGAGGTCACCACCGACCTTGAGCATGGCGTAGATCGCGGTGAGTTTGGGTTTGAGCTCGGCGAACTCCTCCGGCGAGTAGACGACCGTCTGCCAGAGCGTCTCGGTGCCCTCGGGGTCGATGTGCGGGTAGGCTTCGCTGAAGTGGCCAAGATCCTGGTAGATCTCTGGCAGGAGTGCTGTGCGGCGCCACTTTTCAAGGTAGTGCCAGAGTTCGGGCGAGACCGGATACGGGATCTTTTTGCGGGAGATGATCATCCTTCGGCAAGTTCGGTGGGGAATCACGGGATGTAAAATGGGTTCCGGGCCGTTGCCGGGGGTAGAATTTGCGGGTGCCAAACCCGCCAGCTTGCGCTAGGCTCCAGTTCAACCCCTCTCTACTTTCAAACATGATCGAACTAGAAGTCTATGCCGTCGGCCTACGGGATTCCGATTACATCCAGCAACTGAACCACGAGCTGGAGGCATTTAACAATGTCCGCTACCAGGTAGACCCGAACCACGACATCGTGTATTTCGAGATGGAGGAGCCGACCGTGACCCTGAACCAGGTCGCGAGCGTGTTCAAACGGATCGGACTGCACCCGCGCTTCGTCGGGCAGGTGCCGCCGGAACTGCAGATCGGTCCCGGCACCTCGGGGTCGCAGACGATACGGATTGAGTAGACTGCCGCTACTGTGTTTTTCGTCGGTCGCGCATTCCTGAATCTCCTCGAGCTACTCGGGCAGATAACCTCGCTGTTTGGTGAGGCGTTGAGACTTATTTTTTGTGGTAGGGTCAGGATGGGACAGACCTGTCGCCAGATTTTGTCGATCGGGGCGGGCTCGCAGTCGGTGGTCATCCTGACAGGCGGCTTTACCGGTGCTGTCTTCACCGCGCAGGTCTACAGCATCTTCAAGGATTTCCAAGTGGAGAGCGCCAGCGGCGGACTCGTCTCGCTGGCGATGTGTCGCGAGCTCGCACCGGTGCTGGTGGCGCTGATGATTACCGGCCGCGTGGGCGCATCGATCGCTGCAGAGATCGGCACGATGAAGGTCACAGAACAGATCGACGCGCTACGTGCGATGGCGGTGGACCCTGTCGAGTACCTGGTGGTGCCACGACTGCTGGCGATGATGATCTCGATCCCGTTGCTGATAGCGGAATCGATCGCCTGCGGGATCTTCGCGGCCTATGCGGTGGGGGTGGTTCACTACGGGATCCCGGAGGCCGCCTTCATGCGACACCTGAACGATTACACCGCTCCAGTCGACATCTACTTCGGGATGATCAAGGGGTTCATTTTCGGCCTGATCATCGTGATGGTGGCGTGCCAGCGCGGGCTGACGGCGGAGGATGGCGCGGTGGGGGTCGGCAAGAGCACGACCTCGGCGGTGGTGACTGCCTCGCTGATCATCCTGATCTCAAACTTCTTTTTAACCATGTTGCTGACACCGCTGATGGGGCTCGATTGACCGATGGGAAAGACACAAAATTTCATCGAATTCGTCGATGTGCACAAGAAAATCCGCGAACAGCCCATCTTGCGGGGCGTGAATTTCGGTGTGGGCGAAGGCGAGACCCTAGTCGTCCTGGGCTACAGCGGAGCGGGCAAGAGCGTCATGCTGCGCCACATCCTCGGCCTGATGAAACCAGATGCGGGAAAGATACTGGTCGACGGCGTCGACGTGGCCTCGCTGCCTGAGAAGAAGCTCGCACCGACGCGCAAGAAGGTCGGGATGCTGTTCCAGAACGGTGCGCTGTTCGACTCCATGGACGTCGCGGGCAATGTGGCTTTCCCGCTGCGCGAACGCGGTGAGGACAACCCAAAGGTGCTCGACCAAAAAGTGCTGCACTCGCTGGAGCTGGTGGGGTTGGAGGATCACCTTGAAAAAATGCCAGTCGAGCTGAGCGGCGGAATGAAGAAACGCATCGCCCTGGCGCGCGCGATCGTGACCGAGCCACGCTGCATCCTCTACGACGAGCCGACGGCCGGACTGGATCCCGTGGCGGCCGACAGCATCGACCACCTGATCCGCCGGCTTAAGCAGCGGCTCGGCGTGACCTCGGTGGTAGTCACCCACGACATGAAGAGCGCGCGCCACATCGCCGACCACGTGGCGATGCTGCGCGATGGGGAGATCTATTTCTACGGCACCCCCGACGAGCTGATGGCGTCGGAGGATCCGGTGTTGCAGGACTTCGTCGAAGGCAGGTCCGGGGAGACCTCGTAGGCTGATACCCACGAAAAACCATCCCATCTAAGCCGCAATTTTTCGCAGGATATTGGCACTTTTCGCGAGGTGCCAGATGCCAGCAAGCTGGTATCGTTACACGTCGCGGTAGTGGAGTTGGCGCTAGAGCGTGGCGCTGGATCGCGGTCGCTTCGATTTCGCAATCGAAGCTGCGTCGTGCTGAGCAGTTCAAGCCTAGCTCGGGCGCCTTTACGAACCACGGCTTCGAGTTTGAAATCGAAGTTACGTGCCAAACAAACGGGCGTCGCCCGAGGTGGTGAGACCCCGAGGACGCCCGTCAAAGTTCTGGTGAAATCAGCTACGACCTACTTGTCCAACTTGAAGCCCCAACCTTCGCGGTAGCCTTTGGTGATGAGTTTGTTGGCCGCTTCGCTGTTGGTGAACTTCAAGTTCGGCCCGTCCCAAGCGAGCTTTTCTCCGGGGAGGTGCAGGCAGACGTTGCCGAGCTGGATCGTCTCGGTGAATGGACCGGCATACTTGAAGTTCGAGCCGGGGTAGTCGTACGGCTTGTTGCCCATCGCCGCCTCGCGGAACTCGGTGTGGTGGCCAATCGACTTCTCGTAGACGCGCGCCGGGCGGTGATCGCCAGTCTTGTCCTTGAGCTCGCGGGCGAGCGCCTTGTGGTCTTCATCCGGGAGGAAGCGGCAGGAATCGCCGTAGTCGCCGGACACTAACAATGTTCTTTTCGTGCCGACGTAGATATTGCCACTGCTGGTGAGCTTGGCTCCCTGGGCGAGTTCTTCGAGCCGCTTGTGGCGGCGCTTCTTGCCGTCTGTGTCGGTGTATTCGTTGTCGGTGCCATCGTACCAGAAGACGTCGAAGCCGGTGCGCTTCTCGGTTTTTCCGAAGGTCCACTTCAAGGTCGACCCCTTCGGAAAGGCGGCGTCGGTCAGGGTGTCGACGTTAAGCGCCTCGACGTGGGTCGGGTAACCGGGGTCGAGTGACATGAAGATCGAGTCCATGGTGTGGCAGGCCATGTCGGCGAGCGCGCCGCCACCGAAGTCGAGCCAGCCGCGCCAGTTGAACGGCAGGTAGGCACCGCCACGCTTCTTCCACTTCGGGTCGAGCACGCGGTTGCCGAGGAACGGCCGGTCATCCGCGCAACCTAGCCAGTTCTGCCAGTCGAGCGTCTCGGGGATGTCATCTTTGCCCTCCGGGCAGACGAAACCCTGTGGCCAGATCGGGCGGTTGGTGAAGCAGTGAACCTCTTTGATGTCGCCGAGATGGCCGCCCTGGATGTAGGCGGCGATCAGACGGTTGCCCTCGTTAGCGTGACCCTGGTTGCCCATCTGGGTCGCGAGCTTGTATTTGTCGGTGGCCTGCGCCAGCTGCCGTGCCTCCCAGACGGTGTGGGTGAGCGGCTTCTGAGTGAAGACGTGCTTACCGTGGTTGAGCGCCATCACGGTAGCCGGGTAGTGAGTGTGGTCCGGCGTGCCGATCATCACCGCGTCGAACTTGTCGCCAGCCTTCTCGAACATCTCGCGGTAGTCCTGAAAGCCCTTGGCCTCTTTCCAGTGCTTGGCGAGCTCGTTGTTGCCGTCCTTCTCCAGCGTCTTGATGTTTTTGCCGATATTTTCCCAACGGGAAGAATCCACATCACAGAACGCGCCGCAGATGTCGCCATGACTGCGGGTATCGTTGATGTGCCGAGAATTGATCCCGCCGACACCAATAAAGGCCACGCGCAGTTTGTCGCCCTTGTTTTCTGAGTGCAGAATGCTGGGAGCCCCCAGAATTCCGGCTCCAGCAGCAGCGGTTGCACGAATGAAATTACGTCGGTTAGTGTTGGTCTTCATGGAGTTATGGTGTTTTTTTAAAAAGTGCGAATGGCTTTACATTAGAATTACATCGAATTGCCATCTGACCCCAGACTTTTGTTGCGTCACAGACCATCTTCTGGTCAACTGGTGGGTAGAAAATGGTGGTCAATCGTCTGTTTTAATCGTCTGATTTTTTGCCCGCCAAAAGACAACCCTAGCCCGGCGCCCCCGCCGGACTCACCCCAAAATTCCCGATCGTGAAAAAACCGCTCCCCACCTCCAAGTTGGCGCCAATGCTGTGCGCCTGTTTTGTCTTCGCTCTCGTCGCCGCCTTCTGGATCGCCGGTGACCGTGATTCGAACCGTGATAGCTCCGGCGAACGGATTGACCTCTCCGGGATCGTCGCGGGCAAAGGCGGTGTCGCCCTCCCGTCAAACCACCTGCGCATCGAGGCTGTCCAGGCTGATCACGACTCGACCATCAATGAGTTCGATTCCTACATGGAGGTCTGGGCCTCGTCGACCAACTCGCCGAAGTGGCTGCAGGACATCGTCATCGAAAAAGGCACCAAGGTGACGAAGATGGCGAACCAGCGTGCGATCGGATTCAACGGCAACATGATCTGGAACCCAAACGCCTCGTGGGTTTCGCGTGCTGTCCCACTTCCAACCTCAGAGATCGGCGGCGGCGGGCCTGGCGCAGGTGGAAATTTCAAGCCAATGCGCTCGATCCCCTACGTCTGTTTTAACCAAGGCACCTCCCCCGAGGTGGTGATGGAGGCGCGCAGCAAGGTGAAGGCTGGTTATGCCGGAGCGAGAGAAGGTGCGGTATTCAACGCGCTCGCATTCCAATTCTTCGATCCCGAGCGCTGGCTCGAGACTGCTGTCCACGGGGCAGGTCTTCTCAAAGGTGACGCGACTGTCGTCACTTGGAGCATCGTGCCAGACAACACCCCGCTCGATCCGCTCTACCCGGAAGATGGCGAGAGCGCAGCAGGCAGCAACTTCAACGCCTTCATGAGCCGCATCTACGGCGGTCGTTCCCGCTGGCTGCCTCTGATGCGCACCGTCTTCGACTCCTGGTCGGAGAACACTGGGGTTCACTTCGTTTACGAGCCGAATGATGACGGTGCCCCATCCCCCGACTCCGACGGCGTGCGCGGAATCCGCGGTGATATCCGCGTCAGCGGACACAGGATCGACGGCGACTCGAACATCCTCGCCTACAACCGTTCGCCAAACGAGGGCGACATGGTCGTCGACACCGCCGACAACTATTACGACGACACCTCGCGCTCGAGCTTCGGCTTCCGCAGCACGCTCGGCCACGAACTCGGTCACGGCATGGGCTTGGCGCACGTCTGCCCGGCCAACCAGACCAAGCTCATGGAACCATACGGCAACGACGTGATCCTCCTACCACAACATGACGACGTCTACGCCATGCAGACACAGTACGGGGATGGCTTCGAAGATCCGGACGCAGATCTCTTCGTCGACACGAATGACTTCTTTGAAACTGCTTCCGACCTCGGCACCTTGACAAACGGCATCATCCACAACTTCGACCCACTCAGCATCCACAATGCAATCGACGAGGATGTCCTGCTCTTCGAAACCCAGGGACACAGCGCGACCGTCACGATCAAGATGATCCCGCTCGGTTTCGAATATGACGAGATGGAACAGGACGATGCCTGCGCCAATGGCGATCCAATCAACACGCTGGAGATGCAGAATCTTGGCTGGGTTCTGATCGACACATCAAATACCGCGATACCAGACGCCGATGGCAACATTGATTACGGCGTCCAGGCAGCGATCGGAGATCCCGAAATCATCACCGACTTCCAGCTACCAGTCTCAACAGGTCCGTTCCGCGTCTACGTCTTTGGCGATGGCGGCGCGCTACCACAACTATACTACCTCGAGATCAAACCAGAGGGTGGCGTGCTACCACCGACCTTGATCGCTGCGGACTCCGCTGCCAACGAGGCCGACGGCGCGGTGCCGATCGACCTGCAACTGTCCGAACCATACGCGCTCGAGGCGACGCTGAACTACGTGATCGAGCCAATCGATTCGGAAATCGCCGACTTTCCTCAACTCACCGGTTCCATCACGATCCCAGCCAACGTCGACACCTTCACCGCGATGATCCCGATCACGAACGATGACATCGACGAGGCCATCGAAACCTTCCGCGTGCGCTTCACTGACCCCTACCACGTCACACTTGGCACCACCGAAGTGATCGGCACCATCCTCGACGACGACATCGACCCTGGCTTCTCCATCCAGAATGGTTTTATCAGTATTCCGGAAGGAGATGAAGGGACATTCCCGAATGTGCGCATCATCATCAACCTCTCGGAGGCCAAGCCATCTGCGACAGCCACGGTTCAGGTGAACCTGGTGCCCATCAATGCCACACCAGGCGTCGACTACGAGCCGTTCGTCGGGACGGTCAACATCGTGGGAGGTGCCACTACGACCCGGATCACCATCCCAATCATCGGTGACAATGAAGCTGAGGTTGACGAGACCTTCATCGTCGAACTCATCAACCCGAGCGAGGGCTTCGCGATCCTCAACGGCACCTGCCTAGTGACGATCCAAGATGACGATTCCATGGCTCTCTTGGCGAAGAGCGTGAGTGTCTCATCAAACGCTTCTTCCGACGACATCACCATCGAGTGGGAAGCGATACCAGAACGTCCCTACTCCATCTTCAGCTCGACCGACCTCCTCAACTGGGAGCCAGTCACAGGTGGACAGGGCATCACCACGACCACGTCCGAAGGCAAATACACCTTCACGCCAGAGCCGGGTGATCGCCGCTTCTACCGCATGACGGACACGCTGCCCGAATAGGCAATGAATCCGAGCTAGCGTCCACCGACAACCTCCCCCATCGCGCGCCTCAGGCGTTTGACGATCTCGGGTCGTTCTAGGTAGAGGTTCTTACTCTCTGCAGGATCGTTCCCCAGTTGGTAGAGCTGGCCGACTGGGCCTCCTCTGGCAGGTTTGATCCGCTTGGGATCGGAGAAGCCTCCTGATCCGAGCGCATCGATCAATTTCCAATTCCCAACGCGCACGGTCATATGGCCACCGCCCGATTTCATCACGAGAGGTGGACGCGTAGACTTGCCCCCATCACTCCCCAGCAAGGTGGGGGAAAAGTCGAAGCTGTCTGGCCCCTCGGCCGCCTTGCGCTGATAGCCAGTGATCGCGGCAAAGGTCGCCAGCAGGTCGGTGAAGCAGATCGTCTGCGCACTCACCGAGCTGGCAGCCACCTTCTTTGGCCAACGCACAATGAATGGCATGCGGTGCCCACCCTCCCAGGCGTCCGACTTCATCCCGCGCAGGCCAGCGACGCTGTCGTGGCCGAAACGCTCGACATCTTTGTCATACCAGACCGGGCCATTGTCCGAGCTGAAAACGACGAGCGTGTCGTCCGCCATGCCGCTCTTTTCTACCGCGGCTAGCACACGTCCGATCATCGCGTCGACCATCATCATAAAGTCACCATACATTCCGGCCTTGCTCTTGCCGACGAACTCATCCGAGGGCAACCACGGCGTGTGCGGCGCTGGATAGGCAAGGTAGAGCATCAGCGGCTGCTGCTTATCGTGTTTCTCAATGACCGCGACCGCCTCCTCGGTGAAACGCGGTGTGACATCCTCGAGCTTCATCTCCTTGCCGATTTTTCCAGCCCGCCAGAATTTCCCCTGGATGCGGTTCCAGACCCCACCCGCCGTGCTTTCGTTCGCCGCGATCGGCTGTGTTGGTGGCGCGACGGCGCGATCGTCGCGAATGTAGAAGTAATCAGGGATGTCGGTCGAGGCGCGGATGCCGAAAAACGAATCGAAGCCAACATCCACTGGCCCACCCGGCAGCACCCCACCATAGCCGCCCGCTTCCTCAAACCCCAAGTGCCACTTGCCGACCATCGCCGTGCGGTAGCCCTGCGCCTTGAGCAGCGAGGCGATGGTCGTGCGATCCTTCTCGATGACCGCGTGCTTGCTCCAGCGCTTCACGTCCGCGCGGAACGGATAGCGCCCAGTCATAAGACCGTAGCGCGAGAGATGACACAGCGGCCCTGGCGCATGGGCATCGGTGAAGCGCATCCCGTCGCGAGCCAGCGCATCAATGTTCGGCGTCGGCACCTTCGACTCGGGGTTGTAGCAACCCGGGTCGCCATATCCCATGTCATCGACGAGGATGATAACTATATTGGGATTTCCTGCTACAACTGCCGTGGCAGTAGCGAACAGAGAGATGAGGAGTGTGCCGAGGCAGATGAATTTCATGCTGGAAAGTCTGCCGCTACACGACGCCCGAAGGGAAGCGAATAATTTTGAGGAAACTTCAAAAAGATGAAAAAGCATGAAAGCCGCACGCCTGAAGTGGGCCTTACCAAGAGACCGAGCATCACTTTCACCCATTATAAGCCTGGCGCTTCCACTTCACGCCCGAGCGCTTCGACCGCGTCCCGCGGCATCGACCACAATTTTTGTAACTCCAGCACCCGGAGTCGTGAGGGTTGGACAGCCAAGCCGATCTCTAGTACAAGAACGGTTCCAGTTTTGATGAAATCCGCCTCCAGAACGTTGATCCAACTCACCGCGCTCTCCCTGCTGCTCCCAGGCTGCCTCCTGCTCACTGAGCCGCGCCCGGTCGAAGAGGCGAAAATCACCGCGCCACAGGCCTACCGCAGCGCCTCCACCGGCAACGAGGGAAAAATCTCCACCGGCTGGGTGTCGACCTTCCGCGACCGCGATCTCAATAAACTGGTCGATGAGGCCTTAAGGCACAACCTCGACATCCAAGAGGCGTCAGCCAACCTCAAGGCCGCCCACCAGACCCGCAAGTCGGCACGCGCCGCGCGCCTCCCTTCCATCAATGCCTCGGGCAATGCCTCACGCACCCGCCGCGGCGATGGTTTTCGCGAACCTGCCACAGACCGAACCCCATCGGTAGCCGTCACGCCAACCGCCACGACAACCACGGTCACCACGCCAGCCGTGAGCCCGGACACGGCGATGGCCATGCAGAACGGTGGTACCACTGGCGGAGGCACTGGCGGCAGCACCACAACTGGCGCGATGTCACTCACGACAGTCGACTACGGACTGTCACTCGACGCCTCATGGGAACTCGACCTCTGGGGACGCCTGCGAGATCTCGACAAGGCGGCGACACAAGACTACCTCGCCGCGATCGCCGACTTCCGCGCCGCGCGGCTTTCGCTCGCAGCGAACACCGCCAAATCATGGTATGACCTCATCACCGCTCGCCAGCAACAAGCGCTCGCAGAGAAAACGCTCGCCAGCTTCAAGAGCAACCTGCGCATCACCGAACGCAACTACAAGGCAGGCGACGACACCACCAGTCCACTCGACGTCCAGTTCGGGCGCAACAACGTCGCCTCCGCCGAGCGCGCTCTCGTCAGCCAACGCCTCGCCAGCGAGGAGGCCGC
>JBLHKE010000069.1:0-17059 GCA_047619485.1 Verrucomicrobiales bacterium
GTTTCTCACCGGGCTTGTCGGGGTTCGGCGCCACCGAGGCGGTCGAGAGCGAGCGTTCGATGTCATTGTATTCCCAAACCAGTGTTCCGTCGGCAACATTGATCGCAGAGAGTCGGCCGACGCCCTCGCCGTGTTCCGGATCCTGGCCGATGCTGATGTAGACTTTGCCGTCGTCGATGACCGGCGTCGCGATGCACTCGCTCGCTCCGTCAAAGGTCGCATACTTGATCGGCTCGCCGTCCTCGCCGATGCGGTAGCTCGGCAGGTTGCAGTCGAACTTCCAGAGTTCTGGGAACACTAGGAACCCTTCCTCATCTTCCTTCGGATCTGGATCGAAGGCGTAGCAGAAGCCATCGCCAGCGGCGAAGATCACCACGCCTTTGCCGTCGACTTCCGCGTAGGCAGGGCTCGACCAGTTGCAGTGCATGATGTTCTGGCTAATCCCGGATCCTTCCTCGCCGAGCAGCTCGCCGGTTTTCAGATCGAGAGCGATCAGCGCGGGAGCCTGTGGCGCAGGGATGTTGGTGTGCGACCAGTCGACACCGTTCGAGGTGGTGACGAACAACTTCCCGCCAGCAACCAGCGGGCTGCTCGACGTGATGTTGTGTGGGAACACGCCAAGTTCGGAGCGCATGTCGTACGACCAGATGACATCGGCGTCGAGCTTGCCGACCTCGACCGGTGGCTTACCCGGACCGGCCATCTGCTTGCCCTCGTCCTGCGTGCCGTCGTTGCCGTTGGCCATGCCGTTCATGTCGAGGCAGACAACCTCTCCACGGTTGGTGACGATGTAGGCGCGGTCGCCATCGATCGCCGCCGCTGAGCAAATCCCGAGAAACTCCCAATCAGATACTTTACCCGCACCGAGCTTTGGCACCACCAGCTGCCAGAGCAGGCTGCCGTCGGCCTCGTTGAGACACATCAGGATCCCGCGATCCCCCTCGTGCTTCGGGTCGCGCGGAGACTCGTTGTTGGTTCCGACGAGAATTTTCCCGTTGGAGATCGTCGGCGTGCCATAGCTCTGCGAACCGATCTTGGCGATCCACTTCACCCCACGCGTCGTGGCAGGATCAATGTCCTCTGAGCCTTTCAGCTTCTTGCCACCCTTGATGTCGAGCGGCATCGCATCCTTGGTCGGCGAATACATGTTGCGGGACGGGCCACCGCCCCACTGCGTCCAATCATCGGCTGTCGCGATCAGTGGCAGCGCGACGCCAGCGATCGCTAGCGTGCCAAACAGTTTCTTGGTCAATTTTTTCATAAATTTGTAGGGGTCGAGTGTAAAATTTAAACGCCTGGCTATTTCTTCGCTGGGCTGATGCTGATGTTGTCAACGTAGACGGTCTTCTGGCTCTGCGGCGAGAAGCCGAACAAACCCGGGGCGCCTTGGGTGTGCCCCTGGAGGTGCTTGATCTCGAAGGTCGGAGCGCCCGGCTCAGCCTCGCCCTTCGGCCAGACTTTAGCGCTCACCGTCGCGGTGCCCTCGGCGTCTACTGAGACTTGCGTCTTCATCGTGTACCAGGTCTTCGCCTTGATCGGGAACTTGATGCTCTCCTTGAGGCGCTCGTGGTTCGAACTGATCTCAATGAGGTTGGCATTGCCCTTCAACACGATCGCGTAGCGCTGGTGGATGAGACCGAGGTCTGACTTGATGCGACGGTTACCATCGGTCATCAGATCGACCTGCATGACGTAATCTTTCTCATCCGGGTGGCCGATGAAGGTGGTCGCGCGCTGGAACAAGATGTTCTCGAGCGTCTTCTCCATGACTTTATTGCCGTCGAGTTCCACCACATTCCATTTGAAGCGCGCCCCGATCCACGGCAGCGGCGGGTAGGCGAATTTCGTGCCATCAGCGGCATCCTCATCGATATCGTAGCCCTCAAAGTCTTCCATGTAAGGCAAGTTCGGCAACACCCGCCCGCGCATCACGCCTTTGAGCTGACCCGAGCTACCCATGAACGCCCCTGCGGAGGCTTTGGCATCCGCCTTTGCGACCAGCGCGCCTCCAGCAAAATCGGCATCCATCTCCGTCTTCACCTTCGCGGTCGGCGGGATGAACTTCTTGAAGTCAGCACCTGCAACGACACCGACTTCGACGCCGTTGGCATCGAGCGACTCGACGTGGATTTTCTGGGTGTCTCCCGGGCGCATCAGCACATCGAGCGGCACCGCACGCAGCGCCACTGGCTCGCCGCCCTTGAGAGGCTCCGACTTCGGCCACACCGGGGCGTTGATACCGGTCTGTTTGAACTTCCAGCAGTAGAGCTTCTTCGTCGTATGCATGAATAGGTGACCGTTCCAGACGATCGGCGAGCCGACGCAATTGCCGTCGAGCTTCAGGTGATGCAGGATCTTCGGATTGTCATCACTCGGCTCGATGACGTAGAGCCCCTCGACCATGATCGGGACGAAGAGCTTGCCATCAGCATAGAGTGGCGACGCGTGAAGGTTGTCGGGGCCGAGCTTCTTCGACCAGAGGATCTCGCCACTGTCGGCATCGATGCAGTCGAGTTCTCCCGTCTTGACCGTCTGGTAGACGCGGTTGCCAACGAGGACGGGCGAACTGGTGAACATGTTGACCTCAGTGTTACGCCACACTTCCGACTCCTTACCGAGAACCTTCTCCTCAACGCCGTCGAACGAGTCGGGGATCTGGATCGAGACCATGCGTCCCTCCTCGGTGGTGTCGAGGTTCTCTTTTCCGTGTGGGCAGATGATGGTGTCTTTGTAGATGACCGGGCTGGAGTTCACCCCGCCATAGCTCATCTGGAAGCGCCACAACGGCTTGCCGTCGAGGACATTCACACAGACCATGTTGCCACAGCCGGTTCCTGCGTAGAACACGCGCTTGCCGTTGCGGGTCTCGACGATCGGCGTCGAGAACGAACTATCTTTTGGTCCGACACCAGGTTCGGAAACCCAGACGAGATCGCCACTGACTTTGTCGAACGCATAGAAACGATCACGCGCCGGCCCCTGCTTGCCCCAGTAGCTGGTGATGCAGTGCATGATGACGAGGTTGCCCTCGACGATCGGAGCGCCGGTGCGCCCGTTTGGAAAAGTAAGTCGACCGAAGCGCTCCATCATCGAGTGCTCCCAAAGGATCTTGCCGTCGCGGCTCACCCCGACGAAGCGCCCGTTGGTCGTCTGCGCGTAGATGTTGCCGGTCTCTGGATCGATCGCCGGGGCGCCAATCGAGTAGCGGTTATAAATCGTGTCGCTGATGTAGTCACGGAACTTCAGCTCCCACGTCTCCTTACCGGTAGCGGCATCGAGCGCGGTCAAGGTTTCGACAAGTTCTTCGCGCTCCCCGCGATACCCCATCACCACCATCTGTCCGTTGTGGACAACCGGCGCACCACGGCCTTGCAGGTCGTAGGTCCATGCGGGCTCCTCATCGAACTCCCAGCCTTCGTAGGTCTCGGTAGCGGTGCCATTCTGGTTGGGGCCGCGCCAGCCATACCACTGGATTTCCTCGGCGGGTAACGCTTGGCTCCCTAACAGAAAACTACCAGCGACGGCAGCGAGAAGGGGAAATGGGGGGCTGTTTGGTTTTTTCATGCGGTAGGCGTTGGAGTTGGCTCGGCAGGGATTCGTTAACGGAACTTGAATTAAGCCCCAATCAGCGACTCCCAGCAACGATTATTTCCAACTCCCCCCGATACAAAAATCACACGAAAAAAACAAACAAAACAAACAAAACGAAGCTCCGGTTGCGCTTCTTGAGTGAAAGGTAAAATGTGAAACCGCAGCAATGGAAAATTCAGACAGCCCAGAGGCATGGAAGCGATGGTTTCGTGAAAATGGTTCCAGACTCCTGCTGTTCTCCCGTCAGCAGACTCGCAGCCAAGCAGACGCTCAGGACGTCCTCCAAGAGGCCATCGTGCGGCTTTGGCGCACGGCGGGCTCCGACCCGGATGCGTTGCCACCTTCCCTACCACTCGCCTACACCTCCATCCGACACACCGCGATCGACCTCGCGCGGCGCAACATCCGCCGCACCAAACGTGAGCAGAAGTCGGAGTACATCGTCGATGAGTTCTCTGAATCGTCTGATTGGTTTGGCACGGCCTCGCTAGAAGAAAAAGAACGCAACGCCGTGATTGCGGAAGCAATCCAAGTCCTGCCGGAGAAATTCAAAGAAGTCCTGACTCTAAAGATCTGGGGTGACCTCACCTTCGCCCAAATCGCTGACACCTTAAACATCCCGATGAACACGGCCGCGTCGCGCTACCGCTACGCGCTCGGAGCTCTCCGCAAGACGGTGAAATCATCAAATTTTTGAAAAACCGAATCCCATCATGAATCCAGAAGAACAGGAACTCGAAAAGTTCGAACAGAAACTGAAACTATTGGTTCCAGCAGAACCGAGTCAGGTTCTCACTTCGCGAATCTTTGCAGCGTTCGAAACGCCGTTGGAAGACGCGCCGGCATCAATCGGCGGTGACATCATCGAGATGCCCGTATCGAAATCCACCTCGTCGTGGTCACAACCTTTCGCGGCAGCAGCGGCGGTCGCGTTGATCGCTGGGATCATGGCGCTAATCGGCTTGAGCCGTCCGGACGGAACGCCGAAGGTGACCACGGATAATACGAAACTCGCACCTCCAATTGGGGAAGCTATCGATGCCCAACCAGTGAAGTTCGTCCCCGCCGGGGCTCAGAACATCTACAAAGGAACCAACGTTGACGGCATCGTCTTCACCGAAGACCGCCTCCCGATGCAAGCGGTGCGCCACCAGTTCATCGATACCTACATCTGGGAAAATCCGGTAGACGGCTCCCGGGTCGAAGTCCAGGTGCCAGTGGAGCGCGTGCGCTACATCCCAGTGCCTACCGACTAAATTCAGACAGGAAACACAAACGAACAAAACAAACCGAACGAAAACCAAAATAACCAAAGCAAACGACGATCGCGTCGAACCAACCAAACCAATTCTATGAAAACGAATCCCACATCCCTACTGCGTGTTGTTGTTGTGTTAGCGATGCTGGGTTCCCAAGCGCGCGCCCAGCAAACTGAAGCCGAAGCCGAGGCGGTCGCCGATGGCAAATCCAGAATCTCCATCGAGGTGAACGGCAAAAAAATCGGGACGGACGGCAGCGGTGGAACCATCACCCTCCGCAGCGATGGCGATGAGATTGAAATCGACGACGACGGCAAAGCCGGGGATCGTGTCAAAAAGAGCGATGCCGCTGATAAGATCGCGTGGCTCGGGGTGAAGAACACCGCGGTCAGCCCGGAACTCGCATCACAACTCGACCTCGAAGGCGGAGCCGTCGTCGAGATGGTGATGCCTGACAGCCCAGCCGATCGTGCAGGCCTTCAGGAATATGACATCATCACCGCTATCGGCGATCGGACGATCAAATCGCCCGAGGAACTCGCCAGCGCCATCCGTGCCAAGAAGCCGGGTGCCAAGGTGGGCTTCTCAGTCATCCGCAAGAGCAAACCACTCGCCCTCACGGCAACCCTCGGCAACCGCCCGCAGATGCCAAAAAACCAGCAAGCTGGATTCCACGACCTGCAGCTAAACGGCAACCCCGAGGACATGCGCGTGCGCATCGAGAAGATCCAACGAGAGATGCTCAACGGCATGAAGCTGCGCATCAATGGCGCCAACCTCCCCGACATCGGTGCCGGTGGCGACATCGTCCACATGAGTAGCAAATCGACCAGTTTCAGCGATGGCAACGGTTCGATCACCGTGACCACCAAGAACGGCAGCACCCAGATCGAAGCCAAAGACGCCGACGGTAACCTTCTCTACAAGGGACCGGCAGAGACCGAAGATGACCGCAACAATCTGCCGCCAGAAGTCCTGGAGAAACTCGAGCGATTCGAGACCATGAAAGTCGACATCGACACCAAAGGGTTTGAGAAAAAAGTGCTCCCCCCTGCCCTTGATCTACCGGAGCCCAAGCCGGCCGAGCCAAACAAAGAGGAAACGTCGGCAACCATCCGCGAACGCTCCGCCTCGTAGCGGGAGCCTCATCAATCACGACAACAACACGTGGGTGCGGTGTCCTCGGTTTCGAGGCGCCGCACAATTGTTTTAGGCATAAACCGCCCCGGTCGTTCCAGACGGCACTGATGGCGGCCCGGTGGTGATCCGATTGGTTCCGCCAGCGAGCGTGGCGGTGGGACTGTTGGCGGTCTTGTCGAGATCCGTCGGGCGAGTGGGCACCTATTTCAGCTGCCAACTCTCGTCGAAAAACCCCGCGGCTGCAATTCGCCCCGGGCGCTGGCTACCAGACTTCTCTGACAGATCAATGATCGCCCAATCGGGTAGCTTCGGCACCTGTCGGGCGTTGTTGAGGTAGTCGTACTCGCGATAGGTAAAGCTGCTGTTGAGGACAATGTAGCGTTCCGGGTTGAGCGGGTTCGGGTAGACCATGATCAGCGCGTGCGACTTCGCATCATAGCTTTTATCTCCGACGCGGATCGTTTTTGCATCCCATTTGATCGGTAGCTGGTCGGCGATTTTTGCCAGCAGCGCATTGCTCGATGGATTCCCCCAAAACACGAGGTTGTGATCGGCGATGTCTTTCTCGCTGACCTCCTTGTCGCTCTTGACCCGCGCATCGCCACGGAATTGCTGCCGCCAGTGGGTGATCGCCCGCGCACGCTCCGCCCTCTCCCAGTCGCCAAACTTTGTCGGATCCTCGCCAGTCGGCGCAACGAACATGAACGAGTCCATGAAGGCATCATCGATTGGTCCCTGCAGAGCCGGTTTTTTCGCGAGTCTTTCCTTCGGCTTGCCGAGTTTCCAAACATCGCCTTCCCTGACGAAATGCGTTTCGGCTCGGTTGAGGTCGAAGGGCATCTCGATGGTATGTCCATCTATCGAAAACTCCTGCCCGTCGCGCTGCAGTGGGGAGTCGAACGGACTTTCTGGTAGCATCGTTAGTGCGGTGATGTTCGTCGTCTTGATTTCGATCCCCTTCCCGGTTCGCGTGGTCTCGAAGGCCGCACGTTTCCAGTGCTCCCCCATCCGGTCGATGCGCAGCCAGTGGCTGGTGCTGTAGCGCAGCGTGTAGGTCTCGAAAGCGATCGCGTCGCGCGACCAGGGTTGCGGCGTCGCGACGATCTTGTCGAGCCGGGCAGCGATGTCCGTCTTCGAGTCGGGGTGGATCTTGTGGGCGACTCCAGGGCCGATGATGTGTGTCAATTCCATCCCGCGTGCCCGCATCGCTATCGCCATGATGTCGGCGGCCTGTTTCTGCCGATCGACCTCTCCCGAGTAGGCGACTGTCGGTAGGTCGCGAAGATTGAGAGCGTAGCCGGTGCAGTCGTAGAGTTGCCACAGCTTCTTTTCCCACGGAGTCGGATTCAAGGTTTCCCCCTGGAAGGACTTGAGGAACTCGGGCGTCTCAGAAAAACCCGCCCCGGGATTCGCCGCACACCAGAGGCTCGGGTAGTGCACTGCGAACTGCCAACAGGCCGCACCGCCCATCGAAAACCCCCGCACCAAAATGCGTTTGTCGGCGACTTTGTAACCCGCTTTCACATGCTTCAGTGCTTCTAAGCAATCGATCTCACCAGCAAACTTGTTTGCATTCGAGTAGCGCGCATACGGGTGCAGCATGATCGTGTCTGCGGGCGCGTACTGCCCGATCTTCGTCATTCGCTCCTGCATGAACGCCACCTCATTGGTGCGCTCACCACGACCGTGAAACCAGAAATCCAACCGGTACTCTTGCACCTTACCGAAGTGGTAGTGCTCCGGAATCACGAGACCGTAAGGCTGCACAGAACCATCGATCTTCGAACGAAATCCGCGCACTACTAGCCCCTTCTGTCGTGTCCACGGCGAGGTATTCGCCTTCAGAGCCGCCGCCCGTCTCATCCCGATCGCCAGCTGTTCGTGCGCCCATTTCAGCTCCACCGGTTTTTGAAACTCATTGTAATCGAGCGCATAGCGCACCGCCTTGTGGAAGATCGCCACATCCGGCAAGAGTCGATGCCGCTTGATCTCGTCCATCGCAACTGCGAGCTGATCCAGCTCCGCTTTCAATAAAACCCGCTCCGCCTCCGGCACTCCAATCCCCGCTGGTGGGATGCGCCGCACTTTCTCTGGGACATTGTCAGCCAATCCGTCAGCTTGCGCGATTGAAACGAGAAAGAAGAAGGCCAAGAGGAATCTGTGGATCATCCTGCCTTGTCCCAGAAATCTACGCGGCAGTCAAGCAAGCCATTCCCAACTTCCTTCCGCCAACTAGCGGCCTAGCCACTTATTATAGGAGCGCGGGGAAGCTGGTGGCCGATCTGCACACAAACTACCGAGGACTGTCGCGGCCAACCCTAATTGACCAACTTATTTCCGAACAAGCCCTTAGAGCGTTACCTCTAAGCGGAAGAACAAGCCCTGGCGCCAGCCTGCGGGTAGCGAGCCTAGTGGGATGCGGATGGCCATCTGTTCGCGATCGCCGAGGTCTGCGATCATGATCGCGGTCTCCCGCGTCTCGACCCAGTCTTCGAGGTCGTTGGAAATCAGGAGACTGGCAGCACCGGCGGGGACGTCTTTGGCGCGGTTGAAACGGAACTCGACGTAGGTGCTCTTGAAGCTGGTGGTGAATGGGGACTCGTCTTCCTGGGCGGGGTCACCGCCGACGAAGCGTTCGACGAGGTTGACGATGCCGTCTCCGTCAGGATCGGCGAGCGGTTGCCTTTGTTGGGCTGGAGTGCTTGCCGGGAAGCGAGTGTCCTGCCACCCGTCGTAGTCGATCTCGACGGAGGTTGGCTGGCCTAGGCGCAGGAACTGCCCGGTGAGTTCGCCCGCGAAGCTCTGGTCGATCTGGGACGAGTTGACGATGGTGCTGTTGAGCGGCGGCAGCCCCGCCTCGAAGGGGACGCGCCAATGCGCCTCTGAGCTGGAGAACAGGCCGTGGCTGCGAACGTTGTCGAAACTGGAGGAGACCGAACTGCCGTTGGTGGTGGTGACCACCCAGAGGTAGATCTTCCTGCCACTGAGGCCTGCCCCTTCGACAACGGCGTGTGCTGAGAACCTGCTCGGCTGGCCGAGCACCTCGCGGATGGGGCTGGTGCCGAGCTGTGTCCAGGCTTCCTGCAGGCGATGGAGGTCGCCGCCATGTCGAGCGGGATCGAAATCACTGCCGAGCACGCCGACGCGCACTTCGCCCCAGTTGGGGGCGACCAGGGCACCGCGGTGGTCGATCACATGTCGCTGGCCGGTCTGCGCGGTGTAGTCGATGGTGACGGCGGCAGCGCAGGGGCCGGTCGAGAAGCTAGCCAAAAGCCCCGCGGTGATAATCGCCAAGACGCGCTGGGTGGAGTGGGTGTTCATTTTAGAGAAGTGTTAGGTTTTGGCGGTGCGATTTCGCGCGGACCGGCGGCGTGACATCACTGCGCTAACCCCCAGGATGAGGCCACTGAGCCAAGCCGGAGAGGCTTCGGGCACCGGCGAGCTGAGCCCCAGGGAGCTGGACTCGATGTTGCCCCAGTGGGCGACGGTGACGGCATCGGTCGAGACGAAGGTTTCATTTCCTAGTGTATTTCCGTCGGGGAAAATCCAGTCGCTCGATGCATTGTTGGTGAAAATCCCGTAGGCTTCGACGTTGGACCACGACGGGTCGGGGGCTGTGCTGCCCGAGGTCTGGAAAGCGAACAGGTAGATCTGTTCTCCGACAAAACCGCTGTCGTCATCTGTGATTGAACCAGAGAACCGCCCGCTCTCAGTGGCGATGCTTGTCACCGCAAGACTCCCGAATGGGTTCCACGCTGTCCGAGCCTCTGCGAGATCGCCTGACATCGTAGTGAAGTTGAAACCGCTGTCGAAGTAGCCAAGCTGCACCTGGTTGCCGGAGGCTAGAGCTGCGCCGCTGGTGTCGGCTAGTGAGCGTAGGCCCGGGCCAGCGGTGGCATCGACTGTGATCAGGCTCGCGTCGCTATCGATCAGACAAGCGAGTGGGAGTAGGCAGACGATCGCCCAGAGGCAGTGGAATTTTCTCCTGCATCGCATGGCGTTCGCCCGGTAGTAGCCTATCTCCTCCATCGATCGTTAGGGGGTAGTTGCGGGGATGGTCCACTGGGGCGCGCCAATGCCGTTTCTTCTGAAAATGATCACCGAGCCGGAAGGGATCATAGCTGCGGGTTCGTAGCTGATATCTAGCCAACCAGAGAAGCCCACGATGTTGGAGTAGAAGCAGCGCGTCACCGAATTATCCGAGTTCACGATCAACAGGTTGTCGGCCACCACCGGGTTCGGGCCACGTTCGACTACGTCGTCCAAACCGAGCGCGCTGAGGGTGACAGCGGTGCTGTTCGGCAAGCCGATCATGGTGTCTGCATCTGCGGCCAAGGTCACGACGATGGGGCTGCGGCGGGTTGGGCCGGTCGGATAGACTGTCAGGTCACCCGTGACCCGGCGGCGGATCGCCACTGGGGTGATCGGGTGGATGCTCACATCGCTGGCGTCGCCGGCGAGGCTGTCTTTCCAGCCCTCCTGGCTTGGAGCGTCCGAGTAGAAAAATGTCTGAACCGCCGAGCTGGCGAGCAGGAGGTTGTCGGCCACACTCGAGTTGGCACCCGCGGACAGGCCGGCCTCGTTGGCTGCTCCGAAAAGTGCGGCGATGGTCAGGTGTTTGCAGATTTCATAGCTCTCACCGACGACGTCGAGGCCGCTGAGGTCATCGGCCAAGCTCAACTGAGTGGCGGTGTTGGAGGTGATGGTGGATTGCGTGCCAGCGTTGTCCCCTGAGGTCAGCAGGACATAGAAAGGTCCACCCGTCAGCGTGCCGAGGATGGTATTGGTGTCAGTTAGCGTGGATGTGCCGACGGAGGTGGCGGTTCCGCTGGCGATCTTTCGGCCGACAATACCCGGTGAAAACCGCGTGATCGCGCTTGTCATCGGATCGCTAGTCGGGGCACCCGAGACGATGGTGGGCACGGTGGCGAAGATCTCGGAGTCCTCACCTCCCACGGTGATTTTGCCGTATCTGGGAGTTGGTGTTCCGTTGTCGTCCACTGGCGTCGGGTCTTGGAAAACATCGGTCTGGGTGCCGTCGCCGTTGGCGGTCGAGCTACTCGCGGTGACGGGTGTGAAGCCACTGTCATGAGCTGCAGAGAAGGAGACCACTAGACCTGAGGGCAGGCTGGAGAGGTCGCTGGTGTGGCTGAGCGTGTAGGTCACGAAGGTCTGCGTGCCAACGGTGTTGGTGCCGAAGACGATCGGGCAATCGCTGTCGAACTGCGTATCGCTCGACCCGAACAAGAGCTCGAAGGCGGGGCTGCGGGCGTCGCCATCTGTCTGGTGGAAGTTGATCACGGCTGACTGCGGGAAACCACTGTCCTCCATGCCGTCGCTCACGATCACCGAGTAGCTGGGTGCGCCCGTTCCGGTGGGGACAAACACCACGTCGCCATCGATCACCTGCTGTTGGGTGAAGCTCGTGACCACGTTGCTGTTGATCTGGAAACTGCCGCCGCTCACTCCGGAGACCGTGAAAATGAGTGTGCCGAGCACGTCGTTCGTATCTGTTGCACTGAGGTTGCTCGGGTGAAGTGTCACCGGCGTTTCTTTGATCAGTGAGAGCAAGTTGTCGACCAGCACCGGCGCGTCGTTCGCTGGTGTGATGTGCTCGATGGTGAAAGCGTCGAGCTGCGCACCGGTGTCGTCGATGAACCTAGCCTCGATCGTGGTGGCGGTGACATCGAGGATCATCGAACCGAGCTTATTGAGGTTGGTAACCATGACGGGGTGGTTGAGTGCTCCGCCGGAGATTTTTCCGGATGATCCGGCGACGGCGTAGACGGCTCCCTGGTTGGGGTTGGCGACTTTCTGATAGGCGCCATTGCCGCCTGGGTCGCCATCGCCCGTGTTGCGCGCCATCGTTGCTGAATTGAAGGTGGTGCTGAGACCGTAGTGCCCGTTGATCAACATCGAGCGCTCGTAGCTGTGGCTGTGGCCCCCGAGAACCAGGTCGACGCCGTAGTCCTCCACGATTGGGTTGAACACCTCTCGCATGAAGGTCTCTGTCGGATCGATGTCGGAGTCGTGGGAGCCCTTCGAATACGGCGGGTGATGCCAGAAGGCGATGATGAACTCCTGGCTGGTCGCGGCAAGATCGTTCTGGAGCCAGTTGAGCATCATCGTTTCGTTACTGGAATTACCCACGGTGAGGTGGGAGTCGAGGCAGACGAAGTGGATATTGGCGTAGTCGAAGGAGTAGTAACATTCGGTCCCCGAGGCGACACCGCCCGCCTCGCCCGCGGTGGGGAAATCGAACATGCTGAAGTAGGGGCTAGACTTGTTGGAGGCATCGTGGTTTCCAACGGTCGACCACAGCACGGTGTTGCGAATCGTGTCTGGATAGGTATCGAACACCGCAGCTTGGTATTCGCTCTCCGTGCCGGTATTATACGCGTTGTCCCCGAGCATCAGAAGTAGATCAGTGTGCGCGCTGCCGTTGACTGATTCAAAAGCGTCGCGGACATTTCTGGCGTCGCTGTTCGCGGTTCCGGAGTCACCCAGCACCCAGATACGGGTCGGGCCGGCGGAGCCCACTGGCGGGTGGGTCTCGAAGAAATACTCGGCTCCGGCGGCGAAGGTCTGCGTGTCGCTACCGATGGAGTAGTAGTATTTGCTATCGGTTGCCAGGCCGGTGATCTCGACCGAGTGGTCGGTGACGAGTGTGCTATTGGCCAGCGTTTGATCGAGCGTGCCCACGCTTGTCCCGTACTTCAGTATCGAGCTGGTGGGGATGTTAGTCCGCCAGCGGACGATCATGCGATCGTGTGCACCGAGCTGGAGATAAGGGCCGCGATCGACCGCCGCGGCCTCCGGTTCCACCACGCGCAGGCGCAGGTTCATGCGCATGTCGGAGCTGGTCGGGCTGAACTGGTGAACTTCGACAGCGATCACGTTGGCCCCTGCGACGAGAAGGGATGGGGACACCGCCTGGCTGCGTGGAATTGATTCGTTGGTGGTTGCGCTGGAGGCGGTAGTGGAATCATTCACCGCGCCGGTGGGCATGTTGCTGCGGAAAACCTCGTTGTTATTGAGGTAGACGATCGCGCCATCGTCCCTGACGAGGTCGAGTACCAGAGCCTCAATGGCGATTGGGTTGGTTATGTCGAAGGAGTGGCGGAAGTAGGTGGTGATGTACTTGGCGCTCAAGTTGCCGCCGTAGCCGACGGTGGTCACGTTCGAGTCGCTATCCCCGTAGCCGAGTTCGGCAGCGCCGCCAGCCCAGCTAATTGATTCGACGAAGTCGATCTCTTTCCAATCGTTGCCGCTGATCTCGGGCGGGTAGATCCCGTCGTCCAAGTATTTCCAGGTGGCGCCGTATGGAATGAGATTCGCCGACGGCGACAGGCGCAGGTCCATACGCAAGTCTGAGCTGGTGACGCTTTGCTGGTGGATCTCTACAGCGACGACATTGGTTCCATTTACAAGCGTCGCCCCCGGGGTGAGCGTGCTCAGGTGCAGGGTTGATTCAGTTCCGGTCGCATCCAGGGCTAAGGTGCTATCAGAGATCGTCCCACTCGGCATGTTGGAACGGTAAATTTCAACCCCGTTCAGGTAGACAACGCCGCCGTCGTCCCTCATGAGCTCGAGATCCAGTTGGTTGATCTGCGAGGCGTCAGCCACGGTGAAAGAATGTCGAAAATAGGCGGTGATGCGTTTGTTGTTTGCATCGGTACCATAGCTGATCGTGGTGTTGATCGAACCGTCCCCGTAGCCGAGCTGGGCTGGGCCTTGCGCCCAAGATGAGTCGGTGAATCCCAGTTCATTCCAAGTTGCTCCAGGAGCGCTCGCACCATCGTAGTATTTCCAAGTCGAGCCGAGCGGGATCAGCTCGGCGCCCGCCGCCTGGTGGACTTGCAGCAACAGCAGAGCCAGAAGCATCCCCATGAGAGCTGTCCGGTGCGGTCGGGTAGCGATTCTTCTGTTCGAAATCATGAGTTTCTAGACGGCGACAAGGTCATCGGCTTGCCAGCGCAGCGATCCTCCTGTTGGCGCTGTCTTTTATTGCTCTGATGGCGGTGACATTCTGCCGGCGAGCCGGCATTTTGTGAATCCTCTCCACAAGGTGCTGATAGGCGTCGAGAGCCTCATTAGGTTTCCCTAGAGCCTCGAGAATTTCTGCACGCTGGAAGGTCCATCGCGGGCTGCCCCCGAGCGGGCCGCGGAGCAGGATCTCGACCCTGTTGAGGGCGCGCGGGTAATCGCGCGAAGCGAGTTCGAGTTCGATGGCGAGCTCTTGGAGGGCGACGTTCTGGCCGAGCTGTTTCAGGCCGGTGTCGACCACCTTCAGGGCTTCCGCATAGAACTCGTTGCCACCTTTTTTTAGCTGGCTCGCCCATTCGAAGTAGATTTCAACTTTGGGGCTGACTCCCGCCTGCACCTCGAGGGCATCGTGGTAGTCGCTGCTGGCTTCGTGGAGTCGTCCTGCCAAGGTTCGCAGCCGGGCGCGTATCAGCAGACCCTCCTGATCTCCGTCCGATGAATCGAGGAAGCGATCGATTTCCACCAGCCCTCGCTCGGCGCTGCGCTTTCGAAGGTAGCAGCGCGCCGCCCCAAGATGGGCGGATGTCAGATCTGGATCTTCCCGAAGGGCTTTTCTGTAGTCAGCAAGCGAGCGGTCCCACTGGCAGTGTTCTTCATAGAGTCTTGCGCGGCGGTGGAGAAGTTTTGCCGAGATTTCGTCCTGAGCGATCGTCTCATTGATTTTTGCGATCCGAATAAGGGTGTCTTCATGCCCCTGGATATTGATGGTCAATACGTGGGCACAAAATACCATCGAGACCGTCAGATAAAAACGCCATCGGCTCTTCCTCCCTACGTTGAACTTTAGTTGCCTCATCAACATGAGCTACACGATGCGTAAAGTGGCTCCAGCGGAATAGGTTGTCTGAGGCTAGCCAAAAAGCAAATTTTTAGCGATTCCAACGGAGTAGTCGACAGCGCAGCCGGTGGATCGCTCGACCGATCGCAGCGCGGCGCAGGTCGCCTCGGGACAGGTTAGCCACTTCACTCTCGCTGGATCCGAAGTGACGCCATTTGGGCTTTAGGAGACGAGGAGAAGGATACTTTTTGTAAGATTTTTCATAAGATCCTCCTCAAGCAGTTGAAGTTCAGCGGACAGCGATCCTTCGATTGGTGCTTCATGGACAACCACCTGCACTTGCCTCTCGCCGTGCCTGAAAAGTAAATGACACCGGAGTGATGCTCAGAGTCGGACTTCATCGTCCGGCCTAGACTCGTTGCGGACGTCACCCGCAGATCACTAGCCGGCGCTACCCACCATCGTTTCGCTGACATGGAGGCTCGTTTACCAGCAGACACTTCACTGGAATGAACTCGGAAAAACCGCCCAGCTGAAGAAAAGTTTTTGGAAAACTTTTGCACACACAGCTTCACGTCGTTGTCGCCAAGCGATCCGATTACCGCTGCATTATAGCTGTTACGGACTGAATCTACGCTCGTGCAGGGCGAATTCCCAAACGTTTGCCAATAACCCAATGACTTTGACATTTCGGTTCCGAGGGAGTTTATTTAAAGCCGTCCCAGCTTGGAATGATTTTTTAAAAAACCAAGCCTCTCCGGCTCTCTCAATGATCACTGCATCCGCCGCCCGAGCTCTGCTCGCGATTGCCTCTGGCTTCGTGCTCTCGTCCTGCGTTCTCACCAGCAATCCGGTCGTCACGTCTGCGCCCGAGGCCACCGTCCTCAAAAAACGTTTCACGGAGCAGATGCGTGAACTCGAACTCGCCACCGGCAAGCGCTACCGGGGAAAAACGATCCACATCAACGCCCCGGTTCCCGCTATTTACCGCGACTGGCGCAAGATGCCTGTGGCGAAGATCCGCGGTCGCCGCCAGGGCGGCCTCACCTCTTGGCGCTCCTCGATCGGTCACACCTCCGTCTCGCTAGCGGAGTGGCGCGGTCAGACCCCGGATTGGCTGGTGCGCCACGAGGCGCTGCACGCGGTTCTCCTCAGCCACGGCATCACCGGTCACCCATCACGCTACGCCGGCCTGTTCGGCAAGTCCTACTGGTGGATGCCGGAGGCCTACTATCGCGACAAGGCACGCGCCGAGAAGCTCCGCGAAAAGAACAAGGGAAAGAGTCGGCCACTACTACGCACCGTCTTCAAACGATCGAAAAAGGACAAAGATGAAACGCTCGCCGGCTGTTGCCCGATGTGCGGCATCGACTACGAAGCACTCGCCTCCGCCGATGACTCCGCTACTTTCGACTGAGTCGGATGAAGAGCACCATCCCAAGGGTAATGAAAATCACGTTCGGCAACCACATCAATAAGTGTGGCATCGCATCCGGCTTGTCGCGGAAGGTATCCGCGATGATGATGAACAAGAAGTAGACGATCGCGATCACCAGGCTGAGCAAAAAACCGACCGAGGTCTCACGACGCTGGGCAGTCACCCCGAGTGGAATGCCGATCAACACGAAGGTCAGGCAGGCCATCGAGAACGACATGCGCTTGTGCAATTCCGTCCGCATCACGCTCTTCTTCTTTCTGGTGAGTGAGGTGTCGGTTTCGATTAGATCGGCCAGCTGGTTGCTCGGCAGCGTGCTCGGGGACACGCGCTTGGCCTTCTCGCGGAGCTGGGTGAGATCGATCGAGAGGTTCAACATCCCCGCCTCGTGACCCGAGCTGTAGGCCTCGATGTCCTTCGGGTCGTTGGCGTCGCGAACCACCTGGTTGGTGTCGAACAGCCTCATCTCCAAGACCCCTTGCACAGAATCGTAGGCGATCTCCGCCGTCCTCGCATGGATCGTCATGGTCGCATACTTCAGCTCGTCGAGAGTGACAATCGTCACGTCCTTGAGGAGGTTTCCATCGCGCTCCTTCGCGAAAATCTCATAGCCAGGGAAGTCCGTGATCGGCTCGTTGGCGACGAACAGCGAGGCAGGGTTGTCGGTGACCATGTCATACATCGCACTCTTCATCTTCGCCTGCGAGCGCGGAGCGATGCTGGTGTTGATCCAAAAGCTCAGCGAGGCGAGCCCTAGCGCAATCGTAAATACAGGCAGGCAGATACGCCACAAGCTCATCCCCGCCATCC
>JBLHKE010000070.1:0-17054 GCA_047619485.1 Verrucomicrobiales bacterium
GGAGCAGCGCTCCCGGGCTTCGCCTTCGTCGTCGACCTCGCCCGCCCCGAGGAGGCCGACAAGACCATGGACTCGATCTTCGAGGCGGTGCTGGCGGACATCAGCCATCAGAATGACGAAAAGTTCTCATGGAAACACGGCGAGGAAAAACACCTCACCGAACGGATCAAATTCGCAACTACCAAGACGGGGGGCAAAACCCTGATCCCCGCGATCGCAACGGTTGGCGACAAACTGGTGGTGAGTTCGTCCCGCCAGCTCTGCCGCGATCTGATCACCCTCGTCAAAAAGGATCGCGGTGTAGTCAAGGGCAAGGATCTCGTCTTCCATCTACGCTCCGCCCCGCTCAGCAGCTTGCTAGAAACCAACCGACAACAATACCACGCGCAGTTGATCCGCGAGGGTCGTAGCGAGAAACAGGCCCTCGATGATTTGAAGAACATCGACAACATGCTCGCGATGTTCAGCTCCCTCGAAGGCAGCACGACTTCGAGCAACGGCATCTTCGAAATGAACGTGCGCGGCAAGCTGAAATAGATCGATGCAGCTCCCAGTCCCCCGAGAGGCACTCGCTGCCGCAGGCCATCGTTTCAGCCAAGCCAACGCAACCCGCATCGATTTGGCGCAGTTCGATGAGATCATGAACCACCGGCTGACACGCTGCGACCCCGATGAATTATCTGCAGCGATCCAGGAGTCGATCACTGGTGACGAGGCCGACTCCGCCTACCGTCAGTCTGCCTACTTCGCTCTCGGCAAGAAAATCGATAACGGGCTGTTGGATTTCTTTCATGAACGGCTGCGGATTGAACTCGCAGCCGATGAGATCGAGGCCTGTTACCAGATCATGGTCGCGCTAAACGATCTCGACGAAGTGATTTTCGCGCCCGAACGAGAAGGCGGCGCAGTGCACGAGCAGGAGATGAACCGCCGCGATGCCGGGGCGTATCTCGATACGCTCGGCCGCCAGGCTTGATACTTTTTCGCCGTGCATTGCGAATGATGAGCAATCCACGCAAGTAGTGAGACCAAGGAGTCAGGGGCGTCTAGCCCCGTCACTAAAAGACTTAGGGCTTGTCAGCAACCGGGTCGGGATTCCATTTTCAAAAAATTGGAGCATTCCGGTATAAAAGGGGACGAAATCCGCTCAATCGATCAAGGGTGAGACGTCCATACGCCCAGGAATTCCTACTGGAATCATCCGCGAACTTTGCTATTTTTCCGTCCTAACATGCTGACTACTACCACCCTCAAGCTAACGGCACTCGCCCTGCTCATCACTGCAGCCAACGCAGAACCTTTCGACCAGAAGCTCTACGAGCAGAAGGCGCGCACCTACTCCGCGGAGGAGAGCATGGCGATGATCGAGATGCAGGAAGGCTACAAGCTTGAGCTCGTTGCCAAGGAACCATTCGTCGAGGAGCCCGCCGCCATGGCGTGGGACGCAGACGGCCGGCTCTACGTCGCTGAACTGAACACCTACATGCAGGACATCGATGGCAAGAACCAGCACACACCGGTCTGCCGCGTCGTGCGACTCGAGGACACCGACGGCGATGGCGTGATGGACAAGCGCAGCGTGTTTGTCGACAAACTGGTCCTGCCGAGGATGATCCAGCCGATCGACGATCGCGTCATCATCCGCGAGACGAACAGCTTCGACCTCCACAGCTACCGGGACACCGACGGTGACGGCGTCGCAGACGAGAAGAAGCTCGTCTACCAAGGCGGCAAGCGCGGCGGCAACCTTGAGCACCAGCCGAGCGGGCTCGAGTGGAACATCGACAACTGGATGTATGTCACCTACACCAACCGCCGCTACCGCTGGGCGGGCGACCACATCGAAGCCGAGGACATGCCCTCCGGCTCCGGGCAATGGGGAGTCACCCACGATGACGTCGGTCGTAATTTCTTCTGCACCGGCGGTGGTGAGAACCCCGCGCAGGCCTTCCAGCGCCCGATCGTCTACGGCGCGATCTCGCTGCCCGGCGAACAGGCTGCTGGCTTCCGCGAGGTGTTTCCACTCGTGGCGATCCCCGATGTCCAGGGCGGCAACGGCCGTTTCCGCAAAGATGCCCTAACACTCAACAATTTCACCGGCTGCGCTGGCCAACACATCTTCCGTGGCCATGCTCTCCCAGAAGATTTCTACGGTGACTACATCATCCCCGAACCGGTCGGCCGCCTGGTACGCCGCGCGAAGGTGACCAATGTGGACGGCAAGCTCGTCCTCACGAATGCCACCCCAGGCACCGAGTTCATGCGATCGAGCGATGCCAATTTCCGCCCCGTCAATGCCAACACCGGGCCAGATGGCTGCCTCTACATCTGCGATATGTACCGTGGCATCATCCAAGAAGGCAACTGGGTGCGCCCCGGATCGTATCTCCGCAGCGTGGTCGAGAACTACGGGCTCGATAAGAACATCAAACGCGGCAGGATCTACCGAGTCGTCCACGAGAGCACCCAGCGCGGCAAGAGACCGCAGATGCTAAAGGCCCCCAGTTCGGAGCTGGTCAAACACCTGTCCCACGCAAATGGCTGGTGGCGCGACACCGCACAGAAATTGATCGTCGTCCGACAGGACAAGTCGGTGGTTGGCGAGTTGCAAAACCTCGCGCGCAGCGGGGAGAACCCGAAGGGGCGTATGCATGCCCTGTGGACCCTCGACGGTCTTGGTGCAAGCAACTACTCGCTGCTGCAGGAGAAGTTAAAGGATCCCGACCCACGCGTCCGTGCGGCAGCGATCCGCATCTCGGAACCGATGTTGGCAGCCGGCGATGCGAAGCTCACGGATGGATTCGCGTTCCTAACAAAGGATCGGGACATCGACGTCGTCATCCAGTTGGTGCTCTCCCTCGGCCGATCCGCCGCCGAGGGCGGCGATATTCTGATCAGTGAGATCGCTGAAAGTCACCAGGACAACCCCAACGTCCGAGCGATCATCGGTAAATATCACTCCCGCCTAGTCGAAGCGAAGCGCAAACGCCTACAGAGCAAATTCAACTCCATGGGGGAGACCAATTTCAAGACGATCTGCATGGCATGCCACGCCGCTGACGGCAAAGGCACACCACTGGCGGGCAGCGACATGACACTTGGCGCCCCGCTGGTTGGCTCCTCACGCGTCCTCGGCCGCAAAGACATCCCAATCAAGATCATGCTCAAGGGCATGACCGGCGAACTCGACGGCAAAAAATTCCCCGGCCCGATGCTGCCTCTGGAAAGCTATGACGACGAGTGGATCGCCTCCGTCCTGACCTACATCCGCAACTCGTGGGGCAACGATTCTGATTTGGTCAGCCCGGAAGAGGTCGCCGCCGTGCGCGCCTCTATCAAAGACAGAAAAGAGATGTGGCAGTCGTCAGAGATTCTTGCCATGGCGCCGGTCCCGAACAAGGAGATGCAGCGCTGGGAGTTCACCGCCAGTCATAACCCGGAGAGTTGCAAGGCGGCGATCGATGGCAATGCCGGATCTCGGTGGGATACGGGTAGCCAACAGAAACCCGGGATGTGGTTTTCATTCGACATGAAGGGTGAGCGGGAAGTTTCCGGCATTACCCTTCACACGGAGGGATCCCCCGCCGACTACCCACGGACATACTCGGTGCAAGTTTCGAAAGACGGCAAAAAATGGACAGAGGTGCTAGCTAAGCGCGGTGGGACGGGAGTCATCACCGACATCATTCTGCCGCCAACCAAAACTCGATACGTGCGCATTGACCAACACGGTAAATCGCCGGGAAAACACTGGTCGATCCACGAACTCGAAGTTTTCGCGAACTAGCGAAATCGTTTTGCCGCGTTCCTAGGAGCCTGTCCTTTCCAGACGGAAGGTTCGAGTGTTTCTTAGTTTGCCCGGTGTCATCACAGAGGGAGTTGATGTGAGGCTTCTCACACGGCGCTACCACCTGTTGGGACGAGATACGGCCCCAGCAGCCAATCTCCGCGCCTGCTCTTTGAGCTGGGATGCCATCGAGGGACTGAATTGAGCAAAATTTTAACGATTTCGGCGCGTTCTGCGCTACAGTCCCCGTATTCTGCCCCGGAATCTGTGTTATCGCCCCCAATAACACGCAATCCTTAACAAAAGCGTCCCCCCTTTTGCGTTGCAGATTCCCCACGGGGTCGTTTAACGACGCCTCACCGATCCCAGATACGAATTTCAACAGACCATGACCGACACCACATTCCAAAGCCTCGAACTCTGCCCCGAGCTACTCGAAGCGATCCACGATCTCGGCTACGAGAGCCCCTCACCGATCCAGGCAGCCGCGATCCCGCCAATTTTGGCCGGCCAAGACATCGTCGGACTTTCCGAGACCGGCTCTGGCAAGACCGCGGCATTCACCCTCCCCGCCTTGCAAAAAGTAGACCTCAATCTGCACGAGGCGCAGGTTCTGATCCTCTCCCCAACCCGCGAGCTGTGCGTCCAGGTCTGCGAGGAAGTCCACCGCCTAGGTGCCCACCTCAAAGGCCTGCGTGCGGTCCCGATCTACGGCGGCACGCCAATCGATCGCCAGATGCAGCAGCTGCGCCGCGGCGCCCACATCATCGTCGGCACGCCTGGCCGCCTGCTAGACCACTTGCGCCGCAAGACCCTCAAGCCGGGAACGATCAAGCTCGCCATCCTCGACGAGGCCGACCGCATGCTCGACATGGGATTCCGCGAGGACATGGAGGACATCCTCGGTTCAATGCACGAAGAACGGCAGACGCTGTTCTTCTCCGCGACGATGAACCGTGAGGTTCAAAAACTCATCCGCAAGTTCGGCAACGACCCACAACAGGTCGCCATCGAACGCAAGACGAAGACGGTCGACACCGTCGAACAGAGCTACTACGAAGTCCGCAACCGCTCGAAAATCGAAGTGCTCGCGCGCCTGCTCGACATGGACAACCCGCGTCTCGCTGTCATTTTCTGCAATACGAAGCGCAGTGTCGACGAGTGCACCGAGACCTTGCTCGCCCGTGGTTACGCCGCGGATCGCCTGCACGGCGACATCACCCAGATGCTGCGTGAGCGCACCACCAAGCGCTTCCGCGAGGGCAAGTTCGACCTGCTAGTAGCGACCGATGTTGCCGCACGCGGCCTCGATATCGACGATGTCGAGGCGGTGTTCAACTACGACATCCCCCAGGATCCGGAAGACTACGTGCACCGCATCGGACGCACCGGGCGAGCTGGAAGGGAAGGGCGCGCGGTCAGCTTCATTTTCGGCAAAGACATCTACCGGCTGCAGAGCATCGAGCGCTACATCGGCCAGAAGATCAAACGCCAGAAAATCCCCACCCAAGAAGAAGTCGAGGGACGCCGCGCTGACAAGCTGTTCGACCTCGTCCACGAGCGCCTCGAAAAGAAGGTCAACCGTAGCTACCGGCACTACATCGATCGCCTTCTCGACCAGGGACACACCCCGACCGATATCGCCTCGACGGTGTTCGAACTCCTGCGCGAATCAGTCGGCCGTGAGGGTGAAACGATCGCCGAAGATTCACCAAACTACAAAGAGCATGATGTGAAGAAGAAGCGCGCGCCACGCGAGCGGCGCGAAACGAGGGACACACGAGAGCCGAGAGACACACGTGAACCGAGAGGCACACGTGAACCGAGAGACACGCGAGAGCCCCGTCCGCCACGTGGAGATGACCAAGACGATCACAAACCCTCGCGTGATAAACGTCCACAGCGCGAGCACGTCGATGCCGAAAAGGGTGAAGCGACCCTGTTCATCAGCCTAGGCCAGTCCGCCGGCATCCGCCCGCAAGACCTGCTCGGCATGGTCTACCGTGAAGGTGAGCTTCCGGACAACTCGATCGGCACCATCACGATTTTCCCGCGCCACTCGCTTCTCAACGTCCAGAGCAAGCACGTCGACCAGATCCTCAAACGCCTGAGCCAGGCGAAGCTACGAGGACAGCGGTTCAAGATCGGCTTGGATAACAAGTGATCGAACAATCCGGGAGCGTGAAAGCGAACAGCTGGAGATAGACGAACGTTTCACGGGAACATGGGCGTCTCGCCCGCATCTATCATCAGCCAGTAGCTTTCTGTCATCTTCACACCTTGGCTGATCGCTAGCAGCTATGTCTTTAGGCAAAGGCGCAGCCACGTAGCGTTGCTTTCCCTAATGGCATTCGGGCTAGCCCCCAACGATCTTGACCAAGCTCGGGGCAGGTGGATTGAGAGGGCTAGAAACTGAGGCTCGGGTCGATGCGGGCAAGTTGTCCACGCTCCCGCCCGGCCTACCAACCTGAGCTGCCCATCCCGGAGCCGCCGCCACTGCTGAAACCGGAGCTGCCCATCCCAGAGCTGCTGCTGCCACCACCGAAGCTGCTGCTGCCACCACCGAAGCTGAAGCTGGAACCCGAGCTCGAACTGGAACTCGAGCTGAAGCTGCGCCGCCGTGCTGCCGCCGCGGCACGCGCAGCCGCCCGACGTTTTCGATCTTCCTCATTGCGCGCAGCGGCGACCGCCTGCCGAGCGCTTCGCCCAGCATCATCTGCGTAGCGGTGCGCCGTCAGATAATCGCCAGACATCAAGGCGTTGCGACCGTGATGCAGACGGTTGGCCCCGGGCGATCCAGGGATGCGGACACCGAACGATCCGATCCAACCTGCCGCCTCGCGCACCGACCCCGCAGCTGAACTGATCGCTGCGACTGCCGCCTGCGCCTTTTTCAATTCACCTCGCATCTCGGCAGTCGAGCGCGCCGCGTAGGCGGCGATCTCATCCGCCTCGCGATCGAGCGAGACCCAATCCCCATGCGGCTCCATCAACCATTGTTCACAGCTCGCATGCCTGCCGATGAGCTTCTCGATCACCTCCTGTAGCTCGCCGGTCCTGCGGCTGTCTGGAATTCGGTCAACCACTGCGTGGTGCGAAACCTGTTTCGCCTTTGCTAGGTGGCTCGCAGCTTCCTGCAGGCTGCGGCTGAGTTCGTCGAACAGCTCGCGATCCGACTGCGCCATGCTGCGCACCCGCTCCAACTTGCTCTCCACACTTTCCAACATCGCCCCCGCCTTAAAAGGATCGCCCGGACTTGTCTCCGTGCGCCGCCGCGCCGAATCCAACTCAAGCTCTGCCGCTTCGAAGGTATTCACCGTCGGACGCATCGTCCGGTGCCCAGCGACGGTCGGCTGCATCGACGCCACCTCACCATCGAGCTTGCGCAGCATCTCCCCGTTGGCCTGCTCCATCTTCTCGATGCGTTCCTCGCGTTCGCGGATCTCTCCAAAGAGCCCACCGACCCGGTGTTGCAAATCGGAAATATGCGCGAGCAAACTCGCCGCTTCGATCAGGCGCGCCTCGCGGTAGGCCTCCTGGGATTCGCCCAAACGCTCACGCGCCTCCTGAAGGTTGTGCTCCACCTTGACGATGTGATCGGTGACGCTGACGCCAGGCGTCGGGTGCGAGGGATCGCCGGCCGAGAGTTCCAGCGCCGACTCCTCGTAGTTCGACTTGAGAGAATCCAGAATCCCAGTGTGCCTCCCAATCTCGGCGGCGAGCGACTGCGTTTCTCGATCGCGCTTCTCGACCTCTGCCAAGTGCCCGTCGAACGACGACCGCGATATCGCCACCAGATCGAGCCCCTCTTTCATCAGGCGTGCGACCTCATCGAGTGCCGCCTCCGCCGCGTCAACACCGCCTCGATCAATCGCCAGCGAGGCAGCCGCGCGTAGTTCTTCAGCCTCGCGCAACAACACATCCGGATCGAGACCGCGCTCGCGTAAAACCGCCTCTGGTGACAACTCCAATCCGACGCCAATTTCTTCACGCGCCTTCTGCGCCGCATCGCGCACGGCGCCGATCTCTTTGCCTGCGGTACCAGCCAAGCGCGCAGCGAGTTCGGTCGCCCGATCACAGCGCACCTCCAGCTTTTCAAAATCGATCGCCAGTTGCCCAATCTCCACGGAGATGCCCTGTCCGACCCCGAGGGTCGCCAAAGCCTCCGCCCCCTCCGATAGCTGTTTGAGAAAATAACCAACCCAAGCCGTGCCATGCCCGCCGTCCTCGAGTTTGCGCATCCGTTCGAGCATCGCGGGAAACCTGCTTTCGCGCGTCTCCTTTACCAACGAGCAGAGCTCGGCCGCTTCCTCCGACTTGCGCCGCGCATCCGGCAGCGGGTCGGCCAGTGCCCCGACCGGATCGGTGCCGCCCTGTTTGACGGCACGGTCGAGATCGTCCTGCGCCGACGGGATCAGCTTCGTAAACACATTCTCTAGGCGGAAAAGCTGATCGCTCACCGACTCCATTGCAATCTCCGATTCAAATTCACCCGCCGCGTTCAGTTTTTCCCGGACGGTTTCCAGCTCGTTACTGATCGATGCCCAGCTCTCCTCGATCACATCGAGAGCACCAGTCGCCCGTGCCGCGCGCCGGTTGAACTCCTCCATGAGGTTCGGGAACGAAAGCGCGAACGGCTGGCAGGATTCGAGGTTGCCCAACAGGGTTTCGGGTTTCTTCACCTTGCCCTGCATCTCCTCACGGATCAGGAGTTCGACGCCATCCTCAGGGCGGAACGTGATCATCTCATCACGCAGCTTGCTCATCGCACTGCGGTAGCGGGAGCTGCCGAACCAGTTGTAGACCCGCTGGAATCCATACTTCGGGTAGACCTGTTCACGCGCCTCGGCGAGCAGGCGTGACACGGTCGACGACATGATGAACAGCTGGTCGACATCCTCGATCGTCTGCTTGCTGAGCCGCAGGGTCTCGCCCGTGTAGCCACGCTTCGGCAGCTCGATCTCGGTGCCCACGACCACCGTGGTTCGATCGAGCAGCGCGAACAGCTGATCGGTCTTGTCATCGAACCCGCTGTCCCAATTGGCGATTAGTTTCTCGCTCGCCTCCTTGAAAGAGCGCCGCCGGCGGTTGAGGAAATACCCGAATCCCGCCAGCGCCAGGACAGCTCCCGCCATCGCCAGCATCGCCGTCTTCCGCGCACGCGCGCGTGCCGCTTCGCGCTCACGTTGCCTCTGTTCATCCCGCTCCATCTCCGCACGCAGCGCGTCGGCGGCGCGCCTCAGTTCCTCGCGTGCCGAGCGCAAGGCCTCGCTCGAACTCTCGAGGTGCGTCTGGTAAGAACTATCCGCCAGCGCGTGTGCCACCTCGGCTTTGGCCAACTCCTCACGCGCCAACTCGAGGCGATCGCTCCCCCAGCCTTCACGCCCTGGGATGATCTTACCGATCTCCTCATTGAGCGCCGCGAACTCTGCTGAAGCTGAGGGATAATTCGCCAACGATCGGCGCTGCGCATCGACGAACTCACCCACCGGGCGGGCAAGCTTGAGTGCCTCAGCAGGAGCGTTGCCCTCGAGCGCCGCCCGTGCCGCTTTCAGGCCATCGCGCAGCAGTGGGAGGCGCGGCTCCGTGAGATCGCCCGTCGCCTTCGGATGCGCCAGCTTGAACGCGGCCACCTCTTTCTCCAAGGTATCGATTTCGCCCTCGAGTTCGCCGACCACACGGCCAGCTTGATCGATCCGCTGCTGCGCCTCGCGCATCTCCCGCTCGCGCTCTTTCTGCTCAGCTTGCAGGCGCCGCGTCAGGCGGGAATTCACCTCCTCCACCGTTCCCTTGACCGCATCGATCAACCGACGCCCGTTCGACATCGCGCGGAAGGCCGGGCGGTCGAGATCGCCCCGCCAGTTGCGCTGCCCGAGCCCCCGCCGGTTCTGCGTCTCCGATCCGCTATAGAAAAACGTCCGTTCCTTGAGCAAGATCGCGAGGATGGCACCATTGGCCTGCCCGGTGCGCTTGTCCTGCTGCTTGGCAAACTCCCCCTGGTTTTGCAACCCTTGCCCGAGCGCATATTCAACCGCCTTCGCCCCGGAATAGTTTCGGCCATCCCGATTGCGGTAGGTCTCGCCACGCGCATCCTCCAACAACAGCACCGTCCAGTTCAGGGCGTTCTTTCCCAACCAAGACTCGAGCATCGCCAGCGCCTCCGGCTCGATGCCGACATCCCCCTTCACGTAAAGGCGTTGCTCGGCATCCCAAGATGTCAAAATCTCCGTGCCGCGAGACAATGGACGTGGCGCGCCTCTTGACTGCTGCGCATCAACGCCCAAGAGCGGTACGAATAGAAAACAGACTAGAGCAAGACGGATACTGGCGAGGCTTCGCATGCGTCTAGATTAGGACAACTCCGCCCCGCATCCAGACAAAGTTCGCCTAGGCTGAATGGCACTAGTTTAAGGACGTTTCTCGGCGCGTATTAGATAGGTAAGCCGGAGGTTATAAAGCAAGTTGCCGTGCAAGCACCGGAGCCGGGAGGCTGTCGGAAAATCCTGTCGCCGCAGGCGATGGCGTAACTTCGATTTCAAAATCGAAGAGCAGTGCCTAAGCATGATGTCCGAGCACGATGGGCTTCGATTTTGAAATCGAAGTTACGGCTGACCGACTACTAGCGTTCAAGATCTCTGGCTTGGCACTGAAAAATAGGATCAACTCCGTCGATGAGTGCCCCTAAAACTCGTGCTTCATTTGCCCTGGGACAAAGACTTAAGGTGCATCAGTTGAGGAGTTTGGACTGCTCCATACTATTCTTGGGACTGCCATTCTACCGACACATCTCCTTAAGCTAGTGCCATTATTCCTAAGCCCTACTCGCCAGAACCGGCCTTGCCGCCGACGGGTAGCGGCGCATTCGCCAACAGGCTGTCGAGATCCTTCAGATTCTGCGCGGCGATACCAACATACATTTCCTCATCCCCGCGGTGCGGTGCGACGTCCGAAATCGCCTTCAATTCGTGCTCCTTAAATCGCCGCGCAGCATCCTTCGCATGATCCGGTTCATGCCCGAGCGCGACCAGGGTCGCAATGGCACAGTCGAGCGACGAGCCGAGCTGCTCGATGAAAAAATCGATCCCCTCCTCGTGGAGGCGGTAGGCGTGGTCGCGCGAGCAGGCACGGGCGAGAATTTTCAGATGCGGGAAATGCTTGCCCGAGCTCTCGATGATGCCCATGCACTCGTCCTCGTCATCGATCGCGATCACCAGCAACTCCGCATCCTCCGCCCCCGCGGCCTTCAGCAGCCGCGGGCGTGTCGCATCGCCGTAGTAGCATTTCAACCCGAGCCGGCGCACGAATTCTACATGATCGCTGTCACGCTCCAATACGGTGGGCATGTGCCCGGCGCTGCGCAGCAGGCGGATGATCGGGTGCCCGAACCGGCCGAACCCGACCAGCAGCACTCTCGAGTGGTGGTTCTCCACGTCTGACTCGCGCGCCTCTTGCGCCCCATCCTCGGTCGTCCGCAGCCGCGGGAGAATCACTTTTTGCACCAGCAACAACAGCGGCGGCGCAAGCGCCATCGACAACGCCACCGCGGCGATCATCTGGGCGGCCGTCTCCTGCCCGATGACACCATTCAGCACCGCGTAGCTACCCAGCACGAATGCGAACTCGCCGCCCTGCGCCAAGGCGACGGCAAACAACAGCCGCTGGTCAAATGACATCCCAAAGAATTTGCCCAACCCGTAGAGCACGACAAATTTCAGCCCGATCAGGGCGATGACCATCAACCCGATCGTCAGCGGTTGCGCCGCGATCAGGGCGAAGTCGATGCTCGCACCGACCGCTAGGAAAAACACCGCGAGCAACAGCGCCTTGAACGGCTCGATATCGCTCTCCAGCTCGTGACGATACTCACTGCTGGCGAGCATCACGCCAGCGACAAAGGTGCCGAGTGCAGGCGACAGCCCGACCGCGTCCATCAACAGCGCGATCCCCACCACCAGCGCCACCGTCGTCGCCGTGAGCGCTTCGGTCACTTTCAATGAGGCCACCCAGCGCAACCAGGGAGTCAGGAGGAAGCGCCCGACCACCACGATAAGGGCGATCGCCCCGACGATGACCAGGCCTTTGCTCCAAGCCGGCAGCGTATCGATCCACGGCACCCCCGCCCCGTGGCCATCCCCATCAGCGACCGGATGAGGCATCGACGCCAGCAACGGCAGCAGCGCGATCATCGGGATCACCACAATATCTTGGAACAGCAACACCGCGAAGCTCTGGGTGCCAGAGCTGGCGTCGTTCAAGCCTCGCTCGCGCAAGTTCTGCATGACGATCGCGGTCGACGAAAGCGCCAGGATCATCCCGATCGCGAGCGCCTCGCGCCAATCCACCCGCAGCAACATCGCCGCCGCGGACAGGGCGAAAGTCGAGAACAACACCTGCAAGCCACCCACGCCGAGGATGGGTCCACGCATTTTCCACAGCCGCGAGAGATCGATCTCCAGACCGATCACGAACAGCATCAATACGACGCCGAACTCGGCAAAGTGCATCACCGCCTCAGGATCCCCACCGATCAGACCGGTGGCCGATGGTCCAATGATGGCGCCGACGATGAGGTAGCCGAGCACGGCTCCCAGCCCGAGCCTGCGACCGAGAGGCGCGGCGATAGCCGCCGCCGCGAGATAGATGAGGCAGTTTAGAAAGAGGTGAGTGTCCATGGATCAGAACACCCCTAACCTATCTCATGCCACGATGAAATCCGCAATGAGCCCGTCGCCTGCGACTGTTACAAACCCTTCTCGTAACGACGGATTTGACCGTTGTAAGCGTCAACCTGCAAGGTGACGAAGTCCGGCGGCAATTCCTTGCTACCGGTGAGGCTCTCTTTGGCGATCGTGACGAACCACTGCTGGATTCGCCCCCCGCTCGCCATGCTCGTGGATCCGTCGGGGCGGAAATAGAAGGCTTTGTATTCGGCTTGGTCAACGCGAGGAATCTCGTCGCCGGTCTCCTCCGACGCGGTGTTCCCGTCGATGTCGCTCAGTTCAAACAGGGAGCTGTATTTCGTATCTGCGCTGAAGATAATCCCCGGCGGCAGCTGTTTGACGTCGAAGAGCGGTTCGATCTTGGCCGCATTCACATCCCGATGATCGGATGGGTCGCGCACCCGCTTGACCGCCTGGTAAGCTCGGTAGGCGATTTTCGAATTTGGCTGTTCAGGATCGCTGTACTGGTAGAAACGGAATTCGATCGGGTAGTTGTCGCGCTGGGCCGCAGCGTGGGCGCGGGCGAGATCCCGTTCGAACTCGTCCGAGGACTGCGTCATCTTCGAACTCTTGAGAACGCCGTTGAGCGCCGGGACGGCCATGGTGGCGATGATCGCGATCACCGCTAACACGACCATGATCTCGATCAGGGTGAATGCCGAAACTCTAGGGCGAGCCTTGCTTGCTGGGTACTTCGATTTCATGACGGGTTGGGGGGGGTTGGGGCTTCTAGCTCGAGGTGCGGCTCCATCCAGCTCCCCGCAGAGGCACTGTCTGGTTAAAGACACGGAAGCTGACTTTCTTGTTGTCGAGGGAATCCCTCATCTCGTCCAGGTCATCGGTGAAGCTCTGGTAGTTGGTGTATCTTTCAAACCGCGTCTTCGGGACGAAGGCGGGCATGCTCGTGTCCCCACCATTCAGCTGCTGGTAGCGGATCATCGATTTCTCATCGACGGCGACCATGGTGATCTCGATCAGTGGCGGGAGCAGATTCTTGCTGTAAGCCGCTCGCGAGTAGATACTACTGCTGTTGGCATACTGCCATTCGCGCGAATCGTAGGTGTAGTCGTCGCTCAAAATTTTCAGGTTCGAATCGTTCTGCACATCCGGAAATTTCGGCAGGAAAAACACGGCGATGATATTGTCCGCGATCGGGCGGACCACCGTCCCACCATCGAACTCGGCTCCGACTCCGATCGAAGGCTCGAACCATTTCCTGACACCCACGGCATCAACTCCTGCTTCTTTGATGCCACTGAGATAGACTAAGAGCTTGTCCGTGGGTGGACGAAATTCCATCAGGCGGAAGCGGTAGCGCGGTTTCGTCTGCTCGCTGAGGAAGCTAGGTTTGAAGCTGCTGTCCTCACCATACTCGACAAAGTAGCCCCTCGAGTTGAGCAGATCGTTGAGCTGCGAGTTCTCCGATTTCGTCCCGAAGCCTCCAGGGATCTGGAAGAAGATCGCGTGCCCGGTGCGATTATCCGCCCCGCTAGCGTTGCCGAGCAATGTAGAGGAAGGCCCGCAGATGAAATGCAGATCCGACTGCCGCTGGTAGCGCTTCGGAACTTGTAGATTGTTCTGATCCGGAACTGATAGCCCGTTGCCGTAGTCGTAATCGTAGTAGGTATTGAGCGTCGCTTGCGTCAGGTTGCGGGTGACGGCATCGAAGGCCACCCGCGCTTCGCGAAATTGTGAGACCCTGGTGCGTGCCACGTTCCAAGTCTTTTGAACTTGGTCGACCATCTGGAAAACCATCACCATCAGCAGCGAGAGCACCGCCATCGATACGAGGAGTTCGATGAGGGTGAACGCCTGGCGCACATTTCCTTTCGACCGTTGAGATATTATTTCTGTCTGCATGTTTTTCTGGGGATGTCGGGTGGGGGTAGATTGCGCCTGAAAGTCCCAGACGGCGCAAATTTAGGAAAACTAGAAGCCTTTCGCTTGTTGCGCCGATTCAGTCATGACGGTCAGGCTAGAGAAACTGGTGTATTCTTTCTTTTCGGCGGTCTCGCCAAAATTAATCGAACCTCCACCGCGCTTTCTCGCAATCTTCACAACCACCCGGTGCACGAAATCATATTCTGGTTTGAGGCGCGGTAGGACGTGCTCCTCTTCGTCGACCTCGACCTTGGCCGTGTAGACCACCTTCGGTTTCTCGCCGAGCGTTAGCCGGTTGCCTTCACCGTCAAAGTAATGAAGGCCTTGTTCCCACTCGTCAACGTCGTCCCACGCGGTCATCTGCACCTCGCCGAGCAGCTGCTGGGCGATGCGGATCTCGGCCATCTTGTCGGCCGCCTCGTTGACGGTGTTGAGACCCGTCGGGATCATGCCGAGCAGAGCCACCATCACCGTGGCGACAATGCCGACGGCGACGACAATCTCAACTAGACTGAATCCTGAGTTGCGTGCGCCGGGGGAATAAAGATTGGTTTTCATTCTCAATTATGGGGGGGGTTAGCGAATTCCGCTATGACTTGCTCAAACTTAACGGCTTACGCGCTTGATTCGGGGACTTACCGTCCCCTATCTGCATCAAGTTAGAATATACAATGCATATACGCAAGCCTGAATAGCAGTTTCCTCACCTCACCTCTGAGATCAAACGCAAACCCGGTCTTGGTGTTGGTCTTTCCCCTTACTCGATGAGCTTGACCTTGATGCGACCGAAAAGGCGCTCGGTCCGAGGCGCGGTAGAAACAGCGTTGAAGTAGTAGGCAGTCACATCGACAAACTCTCCTACTCCATCGATCTCATCGAGCAGAACCGCGGTAGTCGGTCCATTTTCGCCGTCTTCCCAGTTGATTCCATCGCGCGAGAACTGGGGGATGTATTTCACATCCTGCACTTCGAATCCTCCGCCCCCAAGTCGATCTAAGCTACCCGAGTAGGACAAGTTAAACTGGCGCCATGTCAGAGCCAGGAACTCTGCCCCATTGACGTCGATGACCTCAGAGGTGGGCGTAATTCTTTCGTTTGGCTCCGTCGCCGAACCGCCAAAGGCATACTCGATCAGGTTCGGGATGGTGTCCCCGTCCGGGTCGGCGCTAGGATGTCCTTCATCGTCGATGTCGAAGTCGGTCGTCAAGGCGATCCAATCCGAATAGGATTTCACCGTGAGAGGCGTCCCCGTCACCAGGATGTTGTCGAGAATGATGGCATCGTCACCACTGCGGCAGTCGATATCGAACCGCAACCTTACGGTCTGTGCGCTGTCTTCGACCTCATAGCGGAAGTAGGTGAACGGTCCCTCTTTAAAGTCGTTGGCTGGATCAGCATCGTTCCTGTTTGGGTCAGTACTCGAGATATCGTCGATCGACTCGGGCTCCCCGGTGACCGGCCCTCCAGCCCCACCGTTGTCCTTGATCGCCTTGAGCTCAGGGGAAATCAGCATATCGGATGAGGTGCTCGGCCGGTTGAGACCATGGATGGCCAAAACGTTGTTGCCATTGACCAACTTATCGAGGTGATCAGAGATGCCAAAATTCTCCCATACCCTGGCACGATCGTCTGCATTCGTTGTCGAGGCAGAGGCATTGTAGGCTGGCGGGGTGCCTGTGCCGTTAGCGCGGACAACCTCCTGACCGTTGATGTAGGCGACAAAACCGTCATCGTAGTGCATGGAGAGCGATAAAGCCACATACTCGTCCTTGTCGGTAACGTTGAAAGGCACTCGCATGTAGAGCGTGCTGTTCTTGCTGTAGAGCTTCGACTCGAGGTCTAGCGTCGGTCCGAGAAATGGATCGTAGCCCGAACTGCGCTCGTAGCCGGCGCCTTTCACCCCACTCGTCCACAGGGAATTGTTGTCGTTGAAGCCAACATTCTGCCAAGTGCTGCCGAGGCTGCCGTTAGTAGGCACCATCACCTTGCGCGGGGTGGATTCCTCCACGAGGAGATCGATCAGACCGCTGGTCTCACCGGCCGAGAGATCGAGGACGGGATCAACGGCTCCTGCAAAGTCTCCATCCACTCCCGTGCTACTCGTCTCGATCCAGACACGTGCACGGGTGCCAGTCCCTCCCATCCCTGGAAAACCACCATTTTCAGCATCGTCGAAACCGCGCAGTCCAAATTGCACCGCAACATCTGTGTAGTTGCTGATGTTGATCCGGTACGCCCCCGCGACGTCGGCATCGATGTGCGTCGTTCCAGCCACGTCGGTTCTCAGCACGGCATCGCCTCCCGAAACGTGGAGCGCGACCCCGTCGGCGAAGGAACTCGGCACCTCAAGGTCCGGGTGGGTGAAATGAAGCTGGGTGGCGTCATCCCCACTTCTTCTGAGGAACCAACCGATCTCAAAATCTTTATTCGTATTGGAGAGGTAGCTGTACTGAGTGTCTCCGCGAAATGAGTTGTTGAAAGCAAGTGGTGCCGGCGGCGTATAGTCACCAAGGGTGGGGACAAAGGAGAAGCCCTCCATCTTCAACGAGAAACTGATATCAGAACTACCAGTGGTCGACTGGTGCACCTCGACGGCGACCGTGTTGACTCCAACGTTCAGCTCCAAATTGGAGAGGAAGCGCCTCTCAAACTCCTCAGTCTCAGCA
>JBLHKE010000071.1:0-17029 GCA_047619485.1 Verrucomicrobiales bacterium
CTGCAGAAACCTTACACGCTGAATGTTCTCGCCGAGCGAGTGCGCAAGAAGCTCGACTCGCTTCTAAGCTAAGGGGTTGTCAGGAAATAAGTCATACAAAGATGCGCAGGAATTTTAGCCAGCACCACGGCAGATTTCAGCGATTATAGCGGGCTATTTGAGTTGGAAGCTAACGCGGGTGATGGCCAAAATAACCAGCAGATTGTAGGAGTTATTTACTGACAAGCCCTAAGGCCAATGGGCTCTGGGCCCACCTAGCATCCAGCGGGCAGTTTTTTTAAAAAACTGCCCAGCGAAGTATTGTCTTTTGACCGTGCACAGATCTCCCGCTAAAGATATGCCATCTGCGCACGCCGGGCAGATCGATCAATGCTCTCATTTTCAACATGCTGGAATAGTTCACGCCACACCGAAGGTGAGGAGATGGTGCAGGAAATCGTCGACCTGGGTTTCGATACGCTCGAGATCAGCCATGGCTTGAAGGTCTCGCTCCTACCGGGCATCCAACGCGCCTACGAACAGGGTCGCTTCAAAGTATCTGGCGTGCACAACTACTGCCCTTCACCAGTCGAGGTGATGATGGACGACCCCGACCGCTACGAGTTCACCTCGCACCGCGAATACGAACGCGAGCGTGGACTGAAGCTCACTCTCGAAACTTTCGACCTCGCGAAGAAGCTCGACGCGAAGTATGTCGTCCTGCACATGGGCAGCGTGCCGATGAAGAACCACACCCGCCGCCTCACGCAGATGCTCAAAGATGGCAAGCTCAACGATCGCGACTTCGTCAAGCTGAAGCACAAGTTCATCGAGGCGCGCGAGAAACTCGCACCTATCTACTACCAGCGCGCCATCGAAGCGCTCACCAAGATCGCCGAGAAAGCCCAAGAACTCGAGATCCACTGCGCGGTCGAGAGTCGCAGCCGCTACGAGGACATGCCCTCTGAGCGCGAGATGCTGAAGCTGCAGGAGACCTTCAAAGATCACCCTTTCGTTGGCTACTGGCACGACTTCGGCCACGTTCAGTTGAAGGAGAACCTCGAGTTGCTCGACCACGAAGAGTGGTTGCGTAGCATGCAACCCTACCTCGTCGGGTGCCACCTACACGACGTCGTCTGGCCGGCGCGCGACCACCGCGTGCCACTCGCGGGCACCGTCGCCTTTGACCGGCTCATGCCCTTGGTGGCTCCAGAGAAGCCAATCGTCTGGGAGTTGAGCCCTACCCGCAAGAAAGCCCACATCAAACGCGCACTTCCGGTTTGGAAAGAGCGCTACGGCGGATAGTCCCCATGTCTGCACTCATCCGATCCATTAAGGACGCGCTAAGTTTCATGAGCGAGCACGGTTTCTGGAAATCCTTGCGCATGAAAAAGGCACCCTGGCTGATCCAGTTCGGGAAATACGGGATGTGCGGCGTCGGTGCGGTCGTCGTGCACAACGCCATCGTGATCTACCTTTCCCTGCGAGAAGATTGGTTCCCCGCGGTCGGATCGCTGATTGCCGACGATGGAGTGCGGGCGAAGAACCAAGTGATCAACAACCTCATCGTCTTCCCCATCTCGAACGTCTTCGCCTACGTGACCAACTCGATCTGGGTGTTCACCGGAGGGCGACACTCGCGCGTGGTGGAGTTCTCCTACTTCACCATCATTTCCCTATTCAGCTTCGTCGCCGGCCTCCTCGGCGGTCCGCTGCTGGTGAAACTCTTCGGAGTCCCATTCTTCGTCAGCCAGCTAGGCTTCATCGTGACCTCCGCGATGGTCAACTACGCCTGCCGGAAGTTCATTATCTTCAAAGGGTGAACGGCGAACGCTAGCGTCCCACACGCACCCTCAAAACCTGTGCGCTTGCCGGTAGGTCCTTCAAGGCAACCGCGTCTCCCCCTCGAATATTTTCCAGAATACTCGCAATGGTGTGCCCCGGCCCCCAAGGCAAAGCCCACCATCCGAAGAGTAGGGTCCAGCAAGTGGCGAATGCGCCTCTTAGAAACCCCCAATCCAGCGCATAGCCTAGTGAGATTCTGTGAGTGCAAAATATCATCGATGTTGTCATCTGAAAACTGCGCACTTTTGTTTCACGTGTGATCAGCTTGTCTGGCCATGGAGAGTCACGGAAATAGCGCCCTTTGTCATCCAACTCCTGCGCATGGGCAATCGACCACTGGATGATCTCTTCCATTTTCCGATTGGAGCGCCTTACCCAGAACCCGGCAAGGATCAGACAACCGGCAATCGTTGAACCTGCGATTATATTATCCCAAGGTATGGGTCTCGTCAGGATGCAGTTACAAATCACACCCGCTAAGAAGAGTAGACCCAGTCCAACGAAGAATCGCATTTTTTCAGGCTTAGGAGATCACAGCAGATCCATCTTGTCGAGTGTGGCTCGACCTACGCCGGATCCGCCGGCGTCACCAACACCGACGCCATCCCTGCAGCGTCCGCCGCTTGGATCCCCAGGTGGCTGTCTTCGAAAACCAAGCACTTCTCCGCGGCGATGCCCATCTTCTCGGCCGCCAGCAGAAAAATATCCGGCGCAGGCTTGCTGCGCTCGACGTCTTCCTGGGTCACGATCACTGGGAACAGATCAAAAATACCGATCGCCTGCATCGTGCGACTGACCGTGTCTCGCGTCCCGCCGCTCGCTACAGAAACCGGATGGGTTGTGCTCACCCGCTTGGCGAAATCGACCACCGGGTCGTAGCTGATCACCCGATCGAGATTTGCGAGGTAGTAATCCTCCTGGTCGACCACCACCTGCTGCGGGTCCATCGAGCAGCCGAAGCGCTCGTTCATGATCTCGACCGTCTCATGCATGCCGACGCCGGCGTATGACTGCGCCAGCTCACGGGTCAGCACGAAGTCGCCACCATTCTTGGCATACGAATGGATCCAGCCGTCGAAGTGCACATGCATCGAAAGCGAGAGCGTGCCGTCGTGATCGAAGATGTAGCCTTCGAATTCGCCAGCGGGGATAATGAGTTCGTCCGACATTCCGGAGAGCCTTAGCGTGGCGGCGACGCTTGTAAAGCAGACTTGATTCACGCGACCAGGTCAGGCTAGGCTGCTGACTATGAAACTCCACCCTATCATCATCGCCACGCTCGCTCTGCTCCCCTTTCCCGCCCTCGCAGACGATTCATTGAAAAACCCGGCCACTGGGACGATCAACACCACAAATTATCCGATCATCGGCGAGATCGTGCGACTCGATCCGTCGCTCGATGCGCTGATCCCGAGGGATGCCAAGATCGAAGTCGTGGCGACCGGCTTCGAGTGGTCTGAGGGTGCGGTCTGGGACAAGGCGGACGCCTCGATCCTGTTCTCGGACATCCCGCGGAACTCGGTGATGCGCTGGAAGGAGAAGGTTGGCACCACGCTGTATCTCAAACCAGCCGGATACACCGGTGCCACCGACTACGGGAGCGAGCCAGGCTCCAACGGCCTCGCCTTCGACTCAGACGGTCGACTTGTCTCGTGCGAGCACGGTGACCGGCGCCTCTCGCTGCTCACCAAGGAAGGCGGAAAGCGCACACTGGTCGACCACTACCAAGGCAAACGACTCAACAGCCCGAACGACCTCGCCATTAAATCCAACGGTGACATCTACTTCACCGACCCCCCTTACGGATTACCGAAACGTTGGGACGACCCGCGGCGCGAGTTGGATTTCTGCGGGGTCTACCGGCTCTCAGAGAAGGATGGCTCCCTAACATTGCTCACAAAGGAAATGACCCGCCCGAATGGGATCGCTTTCTCACCCGACGAGAAAACGCTCTACGTCGCCCAGTCCGACCCGAAAGCCGCTATTTGCAAGAGCTTCCCCGTGAACGAAGACGGAAGCTTGGGCGAGTCCAAGATCTTCTTCGACGCCACCTCGATGGTCGGAAAGATGAAGGGTTTGCCCGATGGGCTCAAGGTTGATCAGCAGGGCAACGTGTGGGCAACGGGTCCTGGCGGGGTGCACATCTTCTCACCCAAGGGCAAAGCGCTCGGTCGCATCGATACCGGCGAGGCAACCGCGAACTGTGCATGGGGTGGCGCTGACGGCAGTGTGCTCTACCTGACCTCTGACATGTACATTGCGAGGATCAAGACCTCCACCCGCGGGACTGGGTTCTAGGAAATCTCCCTCGGCAGGATGCCAACCTTCTGCCCCTACTACATCTCGGCCTTCCAAGCATCGCACTTGGCGAGGTAATCGAGCCCCTCCCCCTTGCGCAGCATAATCGTATCGATGATGATCTGGCGGTTCTCGGGGAGCCCCATGGCTTCGATCTTCTCGCCCTTCACCACCAATCGGTGGAGCATCTTGATCGACTCGTAGCCGAATTTGTAGGGCTGCTGGCAAATCGTTCCGTGGATCTCACCGGCATCGATCGCCTTCAGGGTAATCGCGTCCTCATCAAAACCGACGATCTTGATCTGCCCGACCTTACCCGCCTCCCTCACCGCGGCAAGGATCTGTGGCGCATTGTAAGAAAACAGCCCGACCATGCCGGCGATGTCGGGGTGATTGACGATGGTGTCCTCGGCATTGCGCCGCGCCGTTGCCATGTCGACGCCATCCGTGCGCAGATCGATGATCTCAACATTGCTGCCCTCGAGGGACTGTTTCAATCCCTCGAAGCGCTCGACCGCATTCAGCTGGTCGCCGTGCCCGACAAATACCATGATCTTGCCACCGTCCGGCAGCGCCTCTTTCACCAGATCACCACACTGCCTGCCAGCCGCGACGTTGTCAGTCCCGAGATAGAGGAGACGCGCGCTGTCGGGCGCGTCGCTGTCAACGGTCATCACCTTCGCCTGCCCCGCCCACGTTTTGATATGGTCGGTCTGCTCCTTCGGGGCTGACGGGCTGAACGCCACCCCTTCGACACCGCTCACCAGCAGGTCATCGATCACCTTGCGCTGCACTCCCGCATCGCCGCCCACTTTGTAGATGGCTTTGATGTCACCGAGTTCCTCCTCGGCCTTCGCGATCCCAGCTTGGGCGTAGATCCAAAAATCGGACGCACCGTTGGTCACGAATGCCACCTTGGTTTTCTTCTCGCCGCATCCGGGAAGCATCGCTGCGAGGGCAAGCGAACTGGCAAAGAGACTGAGGCGACGGGTAAATATTCTACGGTTCATACCATTGATCATCTCAGCTAACCCGCCCAGTTGCCAATCCAAATTTTACTAGTACTCGGACAGCACTAAACTGTGGATAGCCCGTCGAAGAAAATCTGAGGGATGGCTAGGCGCTCAAACCATCCGACGAACTACCGTCAGTTCAGGCCTGTTCGAGCCCCAAGGCTCCCTACCTCAGTTGGCGCCTGCGCCAGACATAGAAACCGCCGCCGCCGAGGATCGCGACGAAGGGCAGCAGCAGCCAGAGCTTGATGCGTTTGGGCTGTAAAGTGTAGACCAGCGCCGAGCGAGAAGGCTTCGAGGTGTGCCCGTCCTTATTCATCGTTAAGATCCGTAGCCTGAACTGGCGCCCGGGCACGAGTTTTTTCAGGGTCATCGTCACCTTCTCGTCACCCTTTTCGATCACCACTCTCTTGGGATCGTCCGCCTGGTGCCAAACGATTTTCGGGATGCCTCTCTCACCCTTCTCGTAGACCTCGACCTCGAGTAAATAGTCCAACTCAGACGAGCCAGGATGATCCCACGACAAGACCAGCTTGCGCGCCCCCTGCTCTTCGAGATACAGCTTCTTCACCGTAGGAATTTCTTTCAAGATCACCCGATTCCTCGCGCTGATGTTGTTGATGCGCTGCATCGGGCTCGGCAGCAACCCCAACAGTTCTCGCTGCTGCTGCGTCATGATTGGCTCGAGGTTGGGCAGTCTCACCCCTGCCTGTGTCCGGTCCACATTGCGGGTGATCAGCGCGTGCAGATCAAAGGTGATCTCGTTAGCAGAACCGAGTATCTTCAAAGTGCGCTGGTAAGTCCCGACTTCGCGCGGATCCATGCTGACCGAAATTTTCATCTGCGCCCCTGTCGCCAATTCGGTCGGGTCGCGCCCCTCCTTCACAAAAAACGGTCGCGAAGCCTCGCCATAGATGAAGGCGGTCCTACCGCCAGTGTTAGTGACGACTACCTCATAGACCGGCGGCGTCTCGGTATTCAGCAACTCGAAGTCAAAGCGGCGTTTGTCTACAGGCTTCAGGACACGGATTTTTACGGGGGTCGCCCTGCCACGCAGTGCCAACGATGCTTGGTGGTGCTCGCTCTCGATCACTATCTCATCTCTAAACGTCGCCGTCCCAGACAAGCTGACCGGAAAGTCTTTGGCCTCGCGGGGCTCCAAAACAATCACGCGATCCAACTCGATCGCCAGTGGGACGATCAGCTTCAGAGGGAGTTGGCGATCAGTCCGGTTCGCCAGACGCAAAATTCCCCGCCGCGTGCCACTCGCCTCATCCCAGTCCAGATCCAATCGCCCTACCTGAATCTCGAACGGCGGAGCCCCCTCTCCAAAAATTTCGATGCTCCCGTCCGGATTGCCAGGCTGGAGGGTCAGCACGTGCTTAGCCGGCTTCAGACCAACCGGGGAAAACAGCACATCGACGATGACTTCTCCACCAGGATCGACGGAGATCGCGCGCTGCGCCTCGGGGATTGAAAATGGCTCCGGCACCCGCAAGGTCGCTACGAATCCTTTCGTTCCACCGTTGGTAATTCTTAGCGGCAGCGATCTCGATTTTCCCACTTCGACTTTTCCAAAGGCCAAGGCCGGGTCGACGCGAACTCGCGCGACCGGATTTAGCAAGCTCAGTTCGACCGTCGCGGACGGCGACGCTTTCTTCCCTTCGAGTTTCGCATTGTAGCGGAACGTATCCCTGCCAGCTAAAGCCCCGGGTTTCGGGGTGTAAATCACCCAAGCACGCGCACCATCCCCGGGATCTCGCGCGATCGAGCTCAGAGTTCCAAACTCAGGTCCGTCGATAATTCCGAATTCGAAGGGTTTAAAATTCTTGGGCAGTATTCCTTCCAGCGGGATGCGCACCGAATCCCCGAGCACAACCGAAGCCTTGGCGTCCTTGGCGCTAATCACTCCCTCAATCGACTTAATATCTGCCCACAGAGCACAAGGAAGCATCCCAAGAATCACCGCTAGTAGTAGCGAGACCGTTCGGAGAGCAGAGCGATAAATCCGTGGCCACCCACAGTTACCGCACTTATGTTGAGGGGATCGCCACATAAGGTTGGTCGACGAGATTAATGCCGCTTCTACCAAAGGTCAAAACCCGAATCATCCAACTCTCGTTGGCGGCAGTGGCGATGGCTTGCATCGGGCTCCTCGTCGCTAACAACGGCCCGAAAAAGCCTGAGATCGGTGAACTGGCGGTCAGCCCCCCGAAGCAGCCCATCCTCGCCCCCTCCATCCTAGCCAAAGCGATCCCGAGGAATACCCAACTGAGGATCAACCTCGTCGCCCAGCGGCTCTACCTGCTCGTCGACAATGAGGTCGCCATCGACACACCGATCGCCAGCGGCAGGAAGGACCGCGAGACTCCAACCGGCAAGTTCGTGGTCGGAAAAAAGGAACTCAGCCGCAAGCAAGACGACTACGGCAATTTCGTCGACGCCAAAGGCAAGGTCATCGTGGCCGGTATTTACAGCACCCGCGACCCAATCCCTTCCGGGCTTCGCTTCCAAGCCGTAGCACTCGATCATGTGATGGAATTCAAGGATCAGACGTTCGCCATTCACGGCGGTGCCTCCAGCTCGCTACCAACCAGCACTGGGGCGATCATCGTGCCGGCCGAGATCGCGAAGATGCTCTACGCTAACGTCTCCACCGGCTGCCCGGTCGAGATCAGCGGTGAATAGACAGATCGATCCACACGTCTACCGCTTGAATTCCGTCGTAGGGTCACTAATATTGCATCATGAAATTCTCCCGAATAGTTCTCCTCCCGCTGCTGCTGCTCACCCTCGGACTTTGTTTCACCTTCGCCGATGAAAAAGCGAAAGCGCCAAAGGGGGAGAAGGTGGTGAAGAGCGACGCGGAGTGGAAAAAACAGCTCACCAAGATCCAGTATGAAGTCACCCGCAATAAGGGCACTGAACGGCGCCGCACCGGTGACACTTGGGACAACTACAAGACCGGCACCTATGCCTGCATCTGCTGTGGCCAATTACTGTTCGACTCCGAGACCAAATTCAAGTCAGGCACCGGATGGCCGAGCTTCTACGACGCAGCCAAGAAAGGCCACATCGCCACCAAAGATGATCGCAAGTGGGGCATGAAGCGCACCGAAATGATCTGCAGCCGCTGCGACGCGCACGTCGGACACGTCTTCGATGATGGACCGGAGCCCACTGGTTTGAGATACTGCGCCAACTCAGCAGCCCTGAAATTTACCCCGACTAACAAAGCCAAGAAAAAATCGGGCGCTAAGAAGAAACCGTAGCTTCGGCATCCTGCCGTAGTTCAGGGGCGCTGGACGACTCCGCAGGCTAGCCCGAAACACGAGATGGATCTTAGGAGTCTGGGGCGTCTCTGAATAGTTATTTCTCTTTTTGCCCTTAGGGCACCTCCGGAAACCTGCTGTGGAAATGGGGCGCAGAGAAAATTCCCGCTAGCGAGGCGATAAACGCTAAGCTATCTGGTGATAGTGGGCGCTTTAGCAACGAAGACAGCGGGGATTTTATCAAGCTCCAGCCCGCATGAGGTTTTCGGAGGTGCCCCTTAGGCATTGGGCTTCGATTGCAAATCGAATTTACACCATCGCCTGCGGCGACCGGGTTTGTCGACAGTTCCGCCGTAAATGGGGAGAGGAATCAGCCTCGGTTTGATCCACCGGGCAGGCTACACCAGTTTCACGAAATACTGCCCCGGCAGCTGCTTCACCAAGCGCTTGATCTGCAGCCGCATCAGCGTGGACGACACCGTGGCACTCGGCAGGCCAGTGCGCTCAATCAGCGATTCCATCGCTGTCTCGTCGTCCTCGATCGCCTCGTAGATCGCCTTCTCCTCACTCGATAGCGAGGCGATCGCCGGGTTGGTGACGGCATCGAACTTCGGCGCGCTCGGCGCCATCGGGAACAGCGTCTCGAGATCTTCCAACACGTCGCCACCATCCAGTACCAACTTCGCGCCCTGCTGGATCAGACGGTTCGCGCCGAGACTGCTTGGCCGATCGATCGGTCCCGGCACCGCGTAGACAGACCTCCCCTGCTCCGCGGCCTGGTTCGCCGTGATCAGAGCGCCACTGCGACCCGCCGCCTCGACCACCAACACACCGAAACTCCAACCGCTGACGATGCGGTTGCGCAGCGGGAACGATTGCTTGTCCGGCGGGTAATCGACCGGAAACTCCGAAATCACCGCGCCCGAGTGCGAGATCTTCTCGGCGAGCTCGGCGTTCTCAGGCGGATAGAGTTTGCCGTGCCCGCTGCCGATCACCGCGATCGTCCGCCCGTTCGCCGCCAGCGCGCCCTCGTGAGCCGCGGTGTCGATGCCACGCGCCAGACCACTGATAATCGTCACGCCCGCATGCGCCAATTGGAAGCTCAGTTTCTTCGCACAGGACAGCCCGTAGTGGGTCGACTTGCGCGAACCGACAATGGCCAGCCCCTGTCGATCGCTCGGCGCCAACTCGCCTTTCACATAGAGCACAAGCGGAGGGTCGTAGATCCCCTTCAACATCGCCGGGTAGTCATCATCCCCCAACGTAATGATCTGCAAGCCGAGTTCGTCGATCCGCCGCAGCTCACGTTCGAGATCGATGGTCCGCTCCCAGGTTGTGATGCGCTCGGCGAGCTCTGCACCGATCCCCTGCACGCTCTGGATTTCCTTTCTGCCTACCGAGAGAATCCGCTCGGGTGTCTCGAAGGTCTCGAGCATCCGCCGCACTCGGATCGGTCCGACATTCGGGATCAGGTTCAGCGCCAAGTAGGCCTCACGTTGCGTCATGTTCTCCATCCGACGGCTTCCATCTAGCGCTTGCGAAACACCGCCAACCAGTCCCACGGAAACGGTTCACCCATCCAACCTGGCGGCTCCTTGAACTCCGTTTCCCAACGATATTCCAATTTCTCTACCGAGACCGTATCGAGTCGCAGCCCATCTGCGATCGTCGTCAGTTCCTCCCTGATAAAATGCTTCATCTTCATATCGCCCGCGTAGACCACCCCCTTGCGTGCGACCTCCTCACCACTTGGCTCCTCTGCCCTGAAGCCCTCCGACTCCGCGTGGATCTCCGCGACGCCCGAGCGCAGGTTCCACTGCACCAGGCGCGCATTCGCATACAGCGCAGACTCCAGCGACGGCACGACGAGCACCAGGTGTCCGCCGCGTGAAAGCTGCCGCGTCATGTTCTTCAAAATCGATAGGCGCTCGGCCAAAATTGGCGTCAGCAGGACGTTGACGCACAAGGTGAAATCCACCTTTGGCAGCCGCACCGATCCATGTATCAGATCGACCTTTGCGAACCCAACATTTTCCAGATCAGAGTTCGTCCGACGCGCGTTCTCGAGCAGACCCTCGGAATAGTCACAGGCATGCACCTGCTTGAACTGCGATGCCATCAGCGGCAGGAACTTACCAAGCCCACAACCTAGATCCGACGCCAGTAGCGCCCGGCTCCCATACTTTTTGATCTTCTCGCGCACCAACCCACGTCGGTCGTGATCGAATACGCTGAGCACTTCATCATCGTATTTGTCTGCAATCGCGTCCCAGCGTTCCTCTTTCATATCATCGGGTCTTAAAGATCGGTCGTTGAACTCGTATATCTGAATTATCGAGGCACGTCACTGGAAAAGAGTAATTCGGCATCAGCTGGCTCCAGTGGACGATCGGGGTGTCGCTCAAAACGTAGGCTGCGCTCCCGTGCGGCAGCGCATCGAGCGCCGCCTGAACACCGGACAAATCCGATTCCGGTTGGTGGCGCGCGACCGCCAAAATTCGCAGCGATTCATTCAGATCGGCCTGCCCACCGATCTCACGCATCTGCCAAGCGGTGAAGTTGGCCGCCAAGATCAGCGGGATCGAGGTCTCCTCACATTTGATCAACAAGCCAGCCAGCAGTTCCATCGAGAGCTCGAACGAATCCGGCGCGAGCAGGTAGCCCGGCGGACAGTAGGAGTGGAAGATGACCGCATACGACTCCGGCACCGGGCGGTCGAACTCCCGCACCATCACCTTGCCGGCGCGCGCGGTCGCATGCCAGTGCACAGCCTTCATCGGATCGCCTGATTGGAACTCGCGGATCGCGCGGAAATCACCACTCGGATCACGTGTCGGCGTGCCGCGGCTCATCCCCTCTAACATATCACTATCCTCTGCTTCCTCGAGGGCGCGCGGAATCACCGGCTTCGGAAAGATCGTCAGTGAGATCGGCACTGATATTTTTCTGCCGGTGCGAAATAGCCCGAAGGGAAAAGTAGATTCGACCACCAGCGACGAACGGTTCACCACCCCGCGCCGCGGCACCCGCGTGCTGAAACTCAACTCGCTCGACCCGAGCGAGCGCACCCAGGTCGCGCTCAGACCACGGTTCGAAAACGGCAACATCGAGTCTTCGACATTGATCGCAAAACTGTCCAAGCGGCGTTTGCTGTTCGTCACCTTCAACCTCACCGAAAAATCCTCTTGGGCGAAGGCATGCGCCGGCAGCTCGCGATGGAACTCCAGGCCGACGAGATTAAAATACGCAGCGGCCCACGCGATCCCGAGAACCAGCAGACCAAAGATCCCGAGGTGCACCCCAGCGCGCTCGCCGAACAGGGTACCGACGATGAGACAGACTAGGCTAGCACCAAGAAACGTGCCTCCACGCGCGGTCCAAGCCGGCCGCGAATTCCTCGGCCCACGCCGCAGATCGAATGCCTTTGCCATCGTTCAGAACGCCTACGGGACAGGCGTGGAGCGTAGCAGTTCTTCGATGATCCCGGAGTAGGAACCCGAGCCGGAGCGTTGAAATTCCTTCGACGATAGCCGGTGTGCTAAGACCGGTGCCGCCACGCGTTTGACGTCGTCTGGGTAGACCGCGGGGTGGTCTGCCAAGTAGGCCGCCGCCTGCGATGCCCGCATCAGGGCGATCGAAGCACGCGCCGAGAGCCCCGCCCAGAGATCATCTTTCGCCCGCGCCGCCTCACAGAGATCCGCGATGTAACCGCACACCGCCTCACTCACCGGCAGCGCCGCGACGACCTGCTGCAACTCGACGACCTCCTCTGCGCTGAGCGCTGGCTGGATCTGGTTCATGTCGACCCGCTTCGAGTGCATCTGCAAAATCCGTGCCTGAGTGTCGCGGTCCGGCAGCGTCATTGTGACCGACAGCAAGAAACGATCGAGTTGTGGTTCCGGCAGCGGGAAGGTACCGGAAGAGTAGAGGTTGTTCTGCGTCGCGATCACCATGAACGGTGAGACCAGCGGACGGGTAACCCCATCGATCGACACCTGCTGCTCGTTCATCGCCTCGAGCAAGGCGCTCTGGATGCGCGGGCTGGTGCGATTGATCTCGTCTGCCAGCAAGATATTGCTGAACACCGGGCCTTCGACAAACTTGAACTCCGCACTGCCCTGATCATACATCGAGTAACCGAGGATATCCGAAGGCAGCAGGTCCGGCGTAAATTGAATGCGCTTGAACTTCCCGCGGATCGAACGGGCAACCGCTTCCGCAAGCGTCGTCTTGCCAATTCCAGGTGCCCCCTGAATGAGCACGTGACCGTCGGCCAGCAATGCTGTCAGCAGGAGAAAAGAGGGCTCTTCAGAACCGAGAACGGTCTTTGTGAGAGTGCTGTAGAGCGCGTGTAATCGATCTTTCAAGAGGGAGACAGAGGGATGGGGTTAAAGCCGTAATTCTAGTTGGAAGCGAGAAAAAGCACAACACCAGAAGCGCTGGGCTTTCGGAAAAAAGATTGAACAGATTTTGATACCCTGCTTCGAGTTCGGCTTTTTCGTCATCAGTCAAAAAATCGTGATCAATGCACCCAAAATGGGGGTTTTAGAATGCGATGTCGAGATCTGGCGTCCGAGTAATGACCCGGGCAATGGCTCAGTGGAGTCGGATCCGAATCAATATTGCCCGCTCCTCATTCACACCAACAATCCCGGCAAGGACTCCGAAGTTCTGAAACAATACAGCGGGAGGGCATCATACTACCAGATCGTCCGTCTCCTCAATTCGTAGGGCAAGGGCATCATCCCCCGCAACCACCGCGTCGAGACGGACGCCGAACGCGAAGCTTGGGAGGACTTCTCCCAGCACCGTCGACGCATGCGATCGCTCATTCTCAATCCGGCGCCCAATGGGCTGGAGGATCCGGAGTAAAAAGGGTAACCTCGGCCAATGAAACCCATCACACGACGCCGCTATCTCGGGCTTTCTGCGGCTGCTTTGCTCGCCGGCACCGGGAAATCTCACGCTGGAGAACTTGAAGGATTTATCGAGAAATTCGGAGTTCCTGGGTTCTCTTTTGCAATCGCAAAAAATGGACGCATCGTGCGGAAGGAAGCCTACGGGGTCGCACATTTGGAGACAGAGGAGAAACTGAATACCGGCCACCGCTTCCGCATCGCGAGCATTAGCAAACCGATCACTTCAACCGCAGTTTTCCTTCTGGTAGAACAAGGAAAGTTGAAATTAGACGATTTGATATTCGGTGAAGCAGGCATTCTAAAAATGGCAGGGCCGGAGCGGATCACCACGAAGCATTTACTCACTCACACCTCGGGTGCCTGGAAAAACGATCGGGATGACCCGATGTTCAAAAGGGTGGATGACGACCATGCCGCCCTGATCGCCTGGACACTGGAAACCTATCCACCAAAAGATGATCCTGGGGTGGCCTACGCCTATTCAAATTTTGGATACTGCCTCCTCGGGCGCGTGATCGAGAAAGTTAGCGGGCAATCCTATGAGGAATTTGTCCGCGAAAACGTCCTAAAACCTTGCGGAGCGGAGGCGATGACCATCGGCACAGGCGATCGGGAAGTCGGCTACTACATGGAGCGGAAACCGCTGACCTATGAAATGAACGTCGCCCGGATGGATGCCCATGGCGGCTGGATCGGCACCCCGAGCGAACTCGTGGAATTCGCGCTCAGAGTCGACGGGGTGGCGAAGCCGCCGGACCTCTTGAACGAGGAATCGCTCAAAACGATGACAGCGCGAAGCGGGGTCAACGAGGATTATGCCTGCGGCTGGAGCGTGAACAAATTTGGAAACTACTGGCACGGCGGAAGCCTCCCCGGGCTCAGCAGCCTGCTCGTTCGGACTGCGGGCGGCTACTGCTGGGCGGCATGCGTGAACACGCGGATGGCGGGAATTGGATCCGCACTCGACAAACTGATGTGGAAACTGGCGCGGGAGTAGGCGGCTTTTCTTTCTGTCGTTTGTTGCTCCACCTATATTGCAGCTCGTCGTGGGATCGTTAACTGAACCTATGTTGAAATCATCCGGCGTGAATCCATTCTTGGCCGGCTTGGTTCACGTTATGGTCTGAGCATGCGCCATCGACATCCTGAAGACTCACCGAGGAAACCAATCTGCCGATGGCACTGATGATCAAACGCCTCCCCCAGTGGTTGACTAGATTCGTGAACGCTCTAACACTAGCCCTGAAATCGAAGAGCGCTCTCAGGAGGCGTTGACATAACTTTGACGTTATGAGTAGTGTGTTCCGCGCAGCATGGAGCGCCACGATGCTGACTCTTTAGACCGTGACTGTGATTTTATTGGGCGACTGTCCCGAATCGCGAGCGTTAAGAACCTGTCGCGACTTTCCCTTGATCCCCCGCTCGCCCTCCTTATTTCTCTATTGCCGACCGTGTTTTTCATCCTCTCCAAAGTCCTCATCTTCCTCATCCAGCCGCTCAACTGGATCATCGCCACCCTCGTCACCGGCTGGTTCCTACGGAGGAAAAAATGGGGGCGCCCCCTCCTCGCATCCGGTGTCATCATGGCCGTCGTCTTCACCAACCCACTCGCCATCAACCTTGCCACCCGTGCCTGGGAGCTCGAACCGGTCGCCATCGATTCCATCGTGGAGCCTTTCGATGTCGGAATCGTGCTCGGCGGATTCAGCCGCGTCATCGAAGAATTTCCCGACCGCATCCATCTCAACCGTCATCCCAACCGGCTCATCCACGCCATCCAACTCTACCACGCCGGCAAGATCAAAAAGATCCTCATCACCGGCGGCAACCCCTCGCTGATTGGTGAAAAGCCCACCGACGCAGCAGCACTCCGCAGTTTCCTAACAAATTTAGGGATCCCCGATTCCGACATCCTGACCGAAGACCGCTCACGCAACACCCGCGAGAACGCCACCTTCACCGCCGAAATCCTCCAAGGAGATCCCGCAGGTTCGCACTACCTCCTCATCACCTCCGCCTCCCACATGCGCCGCGCATCCGCCTGCTTCCGTAAAGTTGAGATCGAGGTCACTCCTTTCGCCACCGACCAGACGGAGGATCCGATCGACGCCCCAACTCCTGATGCCCTCATCCTCCCCAAATCCTCTGCCTTTTACCAGTGGAACATGCTCATCAAAGAATGGCTTGGTTACGCCGCTTACAAATTCCAAGGCTACCTCTGACTCCTTTGAATGAAGGCATACCGTGCATCTCTTTGGCCGTGTTTCCGCTCGCCCACGACTTGCGCGCCAGCATTGAGGCCTCTAGCCGTAGCTGAATTGTTGCAAGACTGGCGGCAGCGAGGTCAGCCGGGCACTCTTGCTCATTGGAGTTAAGCCGGATCGTTGCGTAGCCTACGCTACAATCCTGCACCGCAAGCTTACAAACAGCCGTCCCAACGAAGAATCTACGCCCTGCATTCACGCCCTTCACCGAACGGAAAGCGCTGGTGATTCACCGTCACAATCTGCCCCACTGGTGTCAGGAGCTTGGAGTTCAAATGGAACTGGAAGGACTGGCGTGTGGTCGCGAGCACGACTCATGCGTGAACGGTCGCTGCGCTTTCAACCCTCGATCCCGTATCGATTTCAAAACGCGCGGCAAGGTATCGAGGATCACTGATCTCCCATCTTCATCTCGCATTCCTTCGTGCATCAACAAGATCGCTCCCGGCTCGATCCCAGCCTCTAGACGCTCGATGATCGCATCTCGATCGGTCGATACTCCATCGCGGCCACGGGCGCTCCACGCGATTAGTTTTAGCCCGAGTCGCTTCAGGACCGGGTGGACGAAGACGTTGCGCATCCCGGCAGGCGCGCGGAACAGACTTGGCTGCCATTCCTCGAGAACTTCCGCGATCGCGCGTTGCCCACCTTTGATTTCCTCCTGCACACGGGCGGGGCCGAGCCGCCAGAAGGCAAACTGAGGGTGGCTTAAGGTGTGGTTCTCAATGCCATGGCCAGCGCCTTGGATCGCCTGAATCAACTCCGGCCAGCGTTGCGCTTTCTCGCCGATCACGAAAAAAGTCGCCTGCGCGTCGTGCCCGGCTAGCAGCCTAAGAATTTCGGGGGTGTCTTCCGGATCTGGCCCGTCATCAATCGTCAGCCACACCCCATCGCCATCCGTCCGCGTGACCACAGTTCCCCACCACGGGCAGGTCGGCACTAACGTTGCCACCAAAGTTAACATGTGCGTCACGAACAAGATCGCCAGACCGAGCCAGAATAGCCCACCGATCCACAGCACCACCAAGACGAGCGGTGCCAGCAGGTTTGAAGCGATTAGCAGAACCCGCATCATGACTCCACCTCCACCGCCTCCCCCGGGATCCAAGATTTCCTTGCTAGCAGGCGCAGCAAATACATCGTCGAAAAGAGGCCTCCGAAGCCGATAGCGACAGGTTTTGGCAACCACCAGAAACCCAGCAGGCACAGGCATCCGACGATCAGTATCTCATCCACCAGCGGACGCCAAGCACGCCGCACGATCCGGATACGCTCAGCGAGTTCACAGACCAACACCACCGGCAGCCCGAGAATCTGTAAGCCGAAAAACATGAGCGGGAACGCGAGTAGCCAGCCGATCCCGCCGCCACCGAGAAGCATAAAAGCAATCGCAGTCGCGTCGCAGGCAATCGCCACTGCCATCAGTGTTGTCCACAACG